>JAIBBJ010000099.1 GCA_019694735.1 Gemmatimonadaceae bacterium
GTGCCGCGGGGTCGCACGACGTGACCTTCCCCGAGGCCGCGTACGGCGTCTTCCCGGGCAGCAACCCCGACTACACGAGCCGCACGCTCCGCTTCACGTACAGCTCGCTCACCACGCCCGACACGGTGATCGACTACGCGATGGACACGCGCGAGCGCACCGTCCGCAAGCGGATGGAGGTGCTCGGCGGCTACGAGGCGTCGCGCTACGTGGTGGAGCGCCTCGCCGCCACCGCGCGCGACGGCACGACGGTGCCGGTCTCGCTCGTCCGCCGGGCCGACGCCCCGCGCGACGGGAGCGCGGCGCTGCTGCTCTACGCCTACGGCGCCTACGGGCACACCACCGAGCCGACCTTCTCGTCGGCCCGGTTCTCGCTCGTGGACCGCGGCGTCACCTTCGCGATCGCGCACGTGCGCGGCGGGCAGGAGATGGGGCGCGGGTGGTACGACGACGGGAAGATGCAGCGGAAGATGAACACCTTCACCGACTTCATCGACGTCGCGGAGCATCTGGTGCGCGCGCGGTACACGAGCCCGTCCCGCCTCGCGGCGAACGGCGGGAGCGCCGGCGGCCTGCTGATGGGCGCGGTCGCGAACCTCCGGCCCGACCTCTTCCGGGTGATCGTCGCCGACGTGCCGTTCGTGGACGTGATCAACACGATGCTCGACGCCTCGCTCCCCCTCACGGCCCAGGAGTGGGAGCAGTGGGGGAACCCGGCGGAGCCCGACGCGTACGCGACGATCCGGGCGTACTCGCCGTACGACAACGTGCGCGCGCAGGCCTACCCGCGGATGCTCGTGACGAGCGGCATCAACGACTCGCGGGTGGCCTACTTCGAGCCCACCAAGTGGGTGGCGCGGCTGCGGGCGCTCAAGACCGACGCCCACCCGCTGCTGCTCAGGATGCACATGGGCGCCGGGCACGGCGGCGCGTCCGGGCGCTACGAGCGGCTGCGCGAGACGGCGTTCCGGTTCGCGTTCATCCTCGACCAGCTCGGCTGAGGACGGCGGCCGCCGCCGCTCAGCGCTTGACCAGCCGCACGCCGCCGGAGCCGGTGGAGACGGTGATGCGCCCGCCGCCCGAGCCGATGCGGCCGCGCAGCTCGTCGCGGCGGAAGGTCTCGGCGGTGATGGCGAAGTCGGAGGTGATGCCGCCCGAGCCGGTCTCGATGTCGAGGTCGGCGTTCGCCGTCGCCGGCAGCCGGATCGTCGCGCCCCCCGAGCCGGTGTCGATCTCGAGCGACCGCGGCACCACGGCGAGGTCGAGCCGCACGCTGCCGGAGCCGGTGTCCACGAGGAGCTCGTCCGCGATGCTCCCCTCGACGTCCACGCTGCCCGAGCCCACGTCCGCGGAGAACCGCTCCGCCTTCACGTTGCGTCCCTCGATGCTCCCCGACCCGGCGTCGAGCGTGATCCGCGTCATCGTGACGTCCGCGATCTCGATGCCGCCCGATCCGGTGTCCACCGAGAGCTCGCCCGTCGCGCCGTCCACGCGCACCGAGCCGGAGCCGGCGTCCACCGTGAGCTTGCCCTTCGTGCCCGTCGCGCGGACCGAGGCCGAATAGACGTCGAGGTCGAGGTCGCCGTCCACGTTGGTGACCGCGACCTCGCCCACTGCGAGGTGCACGGCGACGCTCCGGCCGCGCGGGACGCGCACGACGAGGTCGGCCCATGCCTCGAGGCCGCTGCCGGAGCCGCGCACCGTGACGCGGCGGCCGCTCATGCCGCTCGACCAGTCGCCGCCGAAGGTGCCGTCGTCGCGGACGCGGAGGTTGGAGGAGCCCCAGCGGTTGCGCCCCGCGCGGTACACGACCTGGTCGTCCGGATAGACGATCGAGAGCTGGCCGCTGCGGAGCCGCACCTCGAGCTTGCGCGCGTCGGCGCCGGCCCGGTTGACCTCGACGGTCACGTCCGGCCCCGAGCCCGCCTCGACGCGGACCTCGCCGGCGAGGTTGTAGATGGAGGGGTTGGCGCCCGTGAGCACCTGCCGCTCCTGCGCCGCGAGGGCGGAGACGGCGAAGGGCAGGGCGAGGGCGGCGAGCAGGGGACGGCGCGTGCGCATGGCGTGCTTTCCCGAGGTTGGGGACGAAGGTCGGGCAGGTCCGATGCCGATGGGACAGCCCGCGCGGGGCGAGGGTTTGACCGTCGGGGACCGCCACCGATGCCCACCGTACGGCGGCGGGGCGCCGGCGGGTTCGGCCGGGTTCAGCGCCCGCGAACCGTGGGGCCGCGGCTATCGTTCACCTCCCGTGCTCGCCGCCCTCGCGCTCCTCCAGCTGACCCTCGCCACCGTGCTCGTCGCCCGGCTGATGGGCGGCCGTACGCGCCGCCCGCCCGAGGCGCCGCGGCCCGAGGGGCTCCACGGGGAGAGTCTCACCATCGTCGTCGCGACGCTCAATGAGGCGGCGCGGATCGGGCCGTGCCTCGCCGGACTCCAGGCGCAGGGCGCGCCGGTCTCGGAGATCCTCATCGTGGACTCCGGCTCCACCGACGGGACGCGCGAGGTCGTCGAGGCCGCCGCGCGCGAGGACCGGCGCATCCGGCTCCTCACCGACCCGCCGCTCCCCGGCGGGTGGATCGGCAAGGCGTGGGCCCTCCAGCACGGCGCGACGCAGGCGGCGAACGACTGGGTGCTCGGCATGGACGCCGACACGCAGGCCGAGCCGGGGTGCGCCGCGGCGGTGCTCGCCGCCGCGCAGCGCGAGGGGTTCGACGTGGTGAGCTTCGCGCCGCGCTTCGACGGCCAGACGGCGGCCGAACGGTGGCTGCAGCCCGCGCTCCTCGTCACGCTGATCTACCGGAGCGGCGCGCCGGGCGACCCGCGCGTCACCCCCGACCGCGTCATCGCCAACGGGCAGTGCTTCCTGCTCCGGCGGTCGGTGCTCCTCGCGCACGGCGGGTACGAGCCGGTGCGGGACTCGTTCGCCGAGGACGTGTCGCTGGTGCGGCACCTCGCGCAGCGCGGCGCGCGGGTGGGGTTCCTCGACGGCTCGCGGCTCTACCGGGTGCGCAGCTACCGCGGCGTGGGGCAGATGTGGCGCGAGTGGGGCCGCTCGCTCGACCTGAAGGACGCGACGGGGAAGCTGCGGCAGGTGCTCGACACCGCGTTCGTCGTCGGCGCGCAGGGGATGTGGCTCCCGGCGGCGGCGCTCGTGGCGCTCGCGTGGCCCACGCTGCCGGCCGGTGCGCTGCGCACCACGCTCGGCGCCGCCACCGCGACGCTGGTGCTCATCCGGTGGCTCCTGCTCCTCGCCCTCCGCGGCAGCTACGCGCGCCGCGGGCCCACGTGGTGGTGCTCGCCGTTCGCCGATCCCCTCGCCGCGGTGCGGCTGGTGCTCAGCTCGGCCCGGCGGCCGACGCGGTGGCGGACGCGGGACTACTGACCCGCGCCCGCCGCCGCGGTCAGACCTGCTTCACCTCGGCGACCAGCTTGGTGAGCGTCCCCTTCGCGTCGCCGAACAGCATCTGCGTCCGGTCGCCGTAGAAGAGCTCGTTCTCGATGCCGGCGAAGCCCGCGCTCATGCCGCGCTTCATCACGATGCAGCGCTTCGCGAGGTCGGCGTTGAGGATCGGCATGCCGAAGATCGGGGACGACGGGTCGGTGCGCGCCGCCGGGTTCACCACGTCGTTGGCGCCGATGACGAGGCAGACGTCGGTGCGCTCGAACTCCGGGTTGATGTCGTCCATGTCCACGAGCTTGTCGTAGGGGACGTTCGCCTCGGCGAGCAGCACGTTCATGTGGCCGGGCATGCGCCCCGCGACGGGGTGGATGGCGAACTTCACCGTGCCGCCGCGCTTCTCCACGAGCTCGGTCAGCTCGCGCACCTGGTGCTGCGCCTGCGCCACCGCGAGCCCGTAGCCCGGCACGACGATGACGCTCTGCGCGTAGGCGAGCTGGAGCGCGGCCTCCTCGACGTTCGTCTCCTTCACCGCGAGGCCAGCGGAGGTCCTGGTGCTCTTGCCCGCGGCCGCGCCGAAGGCGCCGAAGAGCACGTTGGCCAGCGAGCGGTTCATCGCCTTGCACATCATCTGGCTCAGGATGATGCCCGACGAGCCGACGAGGGCGCCCGAGACCACGAGCACCTCGTTCTGGATGATGAAGCCGGTCATCGCGCCCGCGATGCCCGAGTAGGAGTTGAGCAGCGAGATGACGACCGGCATGTCGGCGCCGCCGATCGGGATCACGAGCGTCACGCCGAGCACGAGCGAGATCGTCACGATCGCCCAGAAGGCCCCGTCGGGCGCGGTGCCCGAGGTGGCGAGCCAGCCGGTGAGCACGAGCACCACCACCAGCATCGTGCCGTTGAAGGTCTTCTGCATCGGGAAGACGATCGGCTTGCCCGACATCACCTCCTGCAGCTTGGCCCAGGCGATGAGCGAGCCGGTGAGCGTCACCGCGCCGATGAGCACGCCGAGGTGCGTCGAGATCGCGACGTCCACCGGCTGCATCACGCCGTCGTGGCGGGCGTGCAGGAACTCGGCGATCGCCACCAGCAGCGAGGCGCCGCCGCCGAAGCCGTTGAGCAGCGCGACCATCTGCGGCATGGACGTCATCTTGACCGTGTAGGCCAGCCAGAGACCGAGCGCGGAGCCGACGACCATGCCGGCGGCGATGGTGCCGTAGCCGACGATGTGCTGGTCGAGCAGGGTCACGATGATCGCGACCAGCATGCCGATCGCGCTGATGCGGTTGCCCTGGCGCGCGGTCTCCGGGCTCTGCAGCTGCTTGAGCCCGGTGATGAACAGGACGGCGGCGCCGAGGTAGATGAGGCGGACGAGGGTCGGGGACATCTACTTGGCCCCTCCCGTCGGGCTCTTCTTGAACATCTCGAGCATCCGGTCGGTCACCGCGTAGCCGCCGGCGACGTTCATCATCGCGAAGACGATCGCCAGGAACCCGAGGACGGAGCTGAGCCAGCCGAAGCCGGCGCCGGCGACCAGCATCGCGCCGACGACCGTGATCCCGGAGACCGCGTTGGCCCCCGACATCAGCGGCGTGTGCAGCGTGGGCGGCACGCGCCCGATGAGCGCCGCGCCGAGGTACGTGGCCAGCACGAAGACCACGATCATGCTGATGAGCGACTCGGTCATGCCGCGGTCCTCCCGGTGACGACCATCGCCCCGGTGATCTCGTCGGCGCGGTCCACGTTGAGCGTCCCTTCCTTGGTGAGCAGGTGCTGCACGAACGTCAGGATGTTCCGGCTGAGCATCGCCGAGGCGTGGTTGGGCATCGTCGCGGCGAGGTTCACCGGGCCGATGATCCGCACCCCGTCCACGTCCACCGTCTCGCCCGCCTGCGTCGGCTCGCAGTTGCCGCCCGTCTCGGCGGCGAGGTCCACGATCACCGAGCCCGGCGCCATCGTCCGGATGGTCGCCGTGCTGATGAGCCGCGGTGCCGCCTTGCCCGGCACCGCGGCGGTGGTGATCACGAGGTCCATGCCGGCGAGGTGCGCCTTGAGGGCGTCCTGGATCGCCGCCTGCTGTTCCGCGCTCTGCTCCTTGGCGTAGCCACCGGCCGTCTGCGAGTCCGCCGAGATCAGGCTCTCCGCCACCACCGTCGCGCCCAGCGACTTGATCTGCTCGGCGGCCGCGGCGCGGATGTCGAAGCCGCTGACCACGGCGCCGAGGCGGCGCGCGGTCGCGATCGCCATCAGCCCCGCCACGCCGGCGCCGAGCACGCAGACCTTGGAGGGGGCGATGGTGCCGGCGGCCGTGGTGAGCATCGGCAGGAACTTCACCATCGCGGAGGAGCCGATCAGCACGGCCTTGTAGCCGGCGACCGTGGCCTGGGAGGAGAGCACGTCCATGGACTGGGCGCGCGTGATGCGCGGGACGAGCTCGAGGGCGAAGGCGGTCACCCCCTGCGCGTCGAGCGCGGCGATGGCCTCCTTGGAGGTCGCCGGCTGGAGGAGGGAGACGAGGTGGCTGCCGCGGCGCATCCGGGCGACCTCGTCGCCGGTGGGCTTCTGGACCTTGCAGACGAGGTCCGCGCCGAGGGCGGCGGCCGCGTCGCCGAGGGAGGCGCCGGCCTTCTCGTAGGCGGCATCGGTGTAGCCGGCGCGGAGGCCGGCGCCGCGTTCCACCGTGACCTGGGCGCCGGCCTTGATGAGGCGGCCGACGCTCTCCGGGACGAGGGCCACCCGGAGCTCATTCGGGGCGCGTTCTGTGGGGACGCCGATCAGCATATGGCGGGGGGGTATGGGACGGGGGGACGGGACCGCGCCGGGTGGCTGGGGGCTACGCGGCGGGAAGGTATCCCGGGACGGAACGGGGGGTAAGACGATGTGGTTCCGTCCGCGGTGCCTCATTCTGGCCGCCCTTGCCGGCCGCGTCAGTAGGCGTTTCCGTGAGGGCCGGTGGCGGAAGGCCTGACCCTTTTCTCAGCAGGGAACGCGATGGCGGGAATGCCGGGCAGTCGGGGTGTGTGGTGCGTGCGGTCTCTGCAGGCGTGGGCGGTCGGGGCGGCGGCGGTACAGGCCGTCGTGGCCGCCGCGGTGCTGGCCCGCCCGGCGGCCGCGCAGGTGGCGTTGAGCACCTATGAAGTGCACCTCCAGGCCGCCGAGGTGCGCCGCCCGGCGACGCGGGTGGTCACCGTCCGGAACGACGAGCGCACCCCGGTGACCCTCCGGGTGCTCACCGAGGACTGGGTCCGCGACTCGACCGGCCAGAACGTCTTCTCGGCAGTCGGGAGCGCGAAGGCAAGCTGCCGGGACCGGATCTCGGCGCGCCCGGCGAGCCTGACGCTCGCCCCCGGGGCCTCGGCCCCGGTGACGGTGACCGTGGCGCCGGGCGCGGAGGAGGGGTGCTGGGGGATCGTGGTGCTGACCCCCGGGGCGCGTCCGCGGCCTGAGGGGAGCCGGGGCCCATCATTGGAAAGCCGGACCGGCGTGAAGATCTACGTGCACCCGGCCCGCCCGGTGCGGGCGCTGGCGATCAATGCCGTGACGCTCCCCGACCCGCCGGCCCCGCGGCCTGGGACGGTCGGGCCGCCGCCGCGGCGGACGCTGGCGGTGCTGCTGGAGAACCGCGGGAACGAGCACCTGAAGCTCGGGACGACCATCGAGCTCCGGACCGCCGGGGGGCAGCTGCTGGCGACGATCCGGGGAGAGGACGCCTACCTGACCCCGGCGGCCGCGCGGGTGCTCCGGGTCCCGCTGCCGGCGCTGTCGGCCGGGGAGTACGAGGCGAAGGTCTCGGTGGGGTACGGCGAGGCCGCGCCGGCGGTCCGCACGGCGCGGGTCCGGGTCCGCTAGCGGCGGGCCAGCCAGTCCAGCATCGCCTCGCCGAAGGCCGGGAGGTCCTTGGGGACCCGGCTGGAGATGAGGTTCCCGTCCACTACCACCGGCTCGTCCACCCAGGTGGCGCCGGCGTTCTGGACGTCGTCACGGATGCCGACCGTCGAGGTCAGCCGGCGGCCCCGGACGATGCCGGCGCTGATCAGGATCCACGGTCCGTGGCAGATGG
>JAIBBJ010000059.1 GCA_019694735.1 Gemmatimonadaceae bacterium
ACACTTCCCCGTCGGCCGCCGCCTCGCCTTCGATGCCGCGAAGGGCCGATTCTGGGTCGTCTGCCAGGCGTGCCGCCAGTGGAACCTCTCGCCGCTCGAGGAGCGCTGGGAGGCGATCGAGGCGGCCGAGCGGATGTACCGCGACACGCGGCTCCGGGCGGCGACCGACAACATCGGGCTCGCGCGGCTGCGCGACGGCACCGAGCTCGTGCGCATCGGCGCGCCCCTGCGGCCGGAGTTCGCGGCGTGGCGCTACGGGGACCGGTTCCGCGCCCGATACCGCCGGAACACGGCCGTCGCGTCGCTCGTCGGCGCCGGGGGGTTGGCGGTGATGGCCGGCGGCTGGCTGGCCGGCTTCGGCATCGTCTCGCTCCCGCTCAACCTGTACAGCGTCGGTCGCATGATGATCGACAGCCGGCGGGTCGTGGCGCGGCTCACCGATGACGAGGGGCCGCTCGTGCTCACGGCGAGGCATGCGGCCGTCGCGCGCATCCTCCCGATGCCCGGGGATCCGCTGGGCTGGCGGCTCACGGTGCCGCACCACCGTCTCGATGGGGTGGTCGGGCGATTCACGCGCTCGGCGTCGCTCAGCGACCGGCGGGTGGAACTGGCCGGCGCGCAGGCGGTGGACGCGGCGCGGCGGATCCTGCCGGTGATCAACGCCGCCGGTGGCCGCGCGCGACAGGTCGAGGACGCCGTGAAGGTGCTCGAGGGCGCCGGGGCGCTGCGCGAGACGTTCCTGGCGGCGTCCGGGAAGGTCGGCCGCGACGGATACGGCGATCCTTCGCGCGACCTGAGCGCAATGCCGATCGCGCTGCGGCTCGCGATGGAGATGGCGGTGCACGAGGATCTCGAGCGCCGGGCGCTCGAGGGGGAGCTGGCCGCCCTCGAGGCGACCTGGCGGGACGCGGAGGCGATCGCGCGGATCGCGGACGACCTGACGCTCCCGGAGTGGGTCGGGGTGCGGCTCGACCGCCTGTCGCGCGGCTGACGGGCGTCTGCCCGTTGAACCAGCGGGGTGGGGGCCCTAACTTCAACGGGTTCCACACGATACGCTCTCTCCGACCGATGCCGACGTACGAATACCGCTGCCCGAACGGGCACGACTTCGAGAAGTTCACGCTGAAGATCAGCGCCGCTCAGGCCGAGTTGCCGTGTCCGACCTGCGGCACGGCTGCGCCGCGTCGCGTCTCCGCGGGGGGCGGACTCGTGTTCAAGGGGTCGGGGTTCTACATCACCGACTACGGGAAGGACGGCAAGAAGGATCAGCGCGCCGCCGCGGCGAAGACCGACGGTGCGAGCGCGAAGGGCGACACTTCCGCGCCCGCGCCGGCGGCCGCCCCGGCGGCGTCGTCGGCCCCGGCCGCGGCCTCGAGCGCGCCGCCGTCCACGGGGAGTTCGGGTCCGTCGTCCGGCGGCGGCGCGTCGTGAGCGGCGTCGACGCACTCCGCGACGCACTCGGCAAGGCGGCGGCGGCCATCGGCGCGCCGGCCGGCACGACGCCGTCCCTCGAGCGGCCGCGCGACCCTGCGCACGGCGACTGGGCGACGAATCTCGCCATGACGCTCGCGAAGCCGCTCGGCCGGAAGCCGCGCGAGGTCGCGGACGCCCTCCTCGCCGCGCTCGACACCGGCGCGGCCGGGGTCGCCGAGGCCAGCGTCGCCGGGCCGGGGTTCATCAACTTCCGGCTCGCGGCCGGCGACCTCGCGGCGCAGCTCGCGCGGGTCCTCGAGGCCGGGCCGGCCTACGGCACCGGACACGGCGGCGACGGCAAGGTCGCGAACGTCGAGTTCGTCTCGGCCAATCCGACCGGCCCGCTGCACGTGGGGCACGGCCGGCAGGCCGCGCTCGGCGACGCGATCGCGGCGCTGCTCGCGTCGCAGGGTTGGAAGGTCACGCGCGAGTTCTATTACAACGACGCCGGTGTGCAGATCGCGAACCTCGCGTGCTCGGTACAGGCGCGGCTCCGCGAGCGCGCGGGCCGCCCGCTCGAGATCCCTGAGGGCGGCTACCACGGCGAGTACATCAAGGAGATCGCGGCCCGCTACGCGGAGGAGTGCCCCGGGGACCCCGCGGGCGACGACCTCGAGCGCGTGCGGCAGGTCGCGGTGCGCGAGTTGCGGAAGGAGCAGGACCTCGACCTGCGCGCCTTCGGCGTGAAGTTCGACGTGTACTACCTCGAGAGCTCGCTCTACACCGACGGCCGCGTGGACTCCACGGTGGCGGCGCTCGTGCGCTCGGGGCACACGTTCGAGGACGAGGGGGCGCTCTACCTCCGCACCACGGGCTTCGGCGACGACAAGGACCGCGTGATGCGGAAGCGGGACGGGACGTACACCTACTTCCTGCCCGACGTCGCCTACCATGTGACCAAGTGGGAGCGCGGCTTCACGCGCGCGGTGAACGTGCAGGGCGCCGACCATCACGGCACCACCGCGCGCGTACGGGCGGGCCTGCAGGCGATGGGGATGGGCATCCCGGCTGGCTACCCCGAGTACGTGCTGCACCAGATGGTGACGGTGATGCGCGGCGGCGAGGAGGTCAAGATCTCCAAGCGCGCCGGGAGCTACGTCACGGTCCGCGACCTCATCGACGAGGTGGGCCGCGACGCGGTGCGCTACTTCTTCCTGATGCGGAAGGGGGACAGCCAGCTCGTCTTCGACGTGGACCTCGCGCGTTCGCAGAGCGAGGAGAACCCGGTCTACTACATCCAGATGGCGCACGCGCGCCTCTCCGGCATCTTCCGCCAGGGCGGGATCGATCCGGCGGGCATCACCGGGGCGGGGGTGGAGTGGGCCCGCCTTGACCAGCCCGAGGAGCGCGAGCTCGTGAAGGCCCTCCTCGACTTCCCCGCGCTCGTCGCGAACGCCGCCGAGGCGCTCGAGCCGCACCGCGTCGCCAACTGGCTCCTCGAGACCGCCCGGCTCGTCCACACCTGGTACCACAAGCACCACGTGCTCGGGGAACCCGAGCCGGTGATGCAGGCCCGGCTGGCACTCGCCAAGGCCGCCCGGACCGTGCTGGCGAATGGGCTCGGCCTGCTCGGCATCTCGGCGCCCGAGCGGATGTGACCGCCACGTCCCCGCTGTCCTTCCTTCCTCTCCTCCCTCCCGCGCAATGAGCGTCCTCGTCGTCGGATCCGTCGCCCTCGATTCCGTCGAGACCCCTTTCGGCAAGGCCGATGAGGTCCTCGGCGGCTCGGCCAACTACTTCTCCGCCTCGGCGTCGCACCAGACGCGCGTCCAGCTCGTCGGCGTCGTCGGGAGCGACTACCCGATGGAGAAGCTCGAGCCCCTGAAGGCGCGTGGCATCGACTTCGCGGGGCTCGAGCAGATGGCCGGCGAGTCGTTCCGCTGGCGCGGCCGGTACCGCCACGACCTCAACTCGGCCGAGACGCTCGAGACGCGGCTCGGCGTCTTCTCGCACTTCAAGCCGAAGATCCCGGCGCAGTTCACCGACGCCGAGTTCGTGTTCCTGGCGAACATCGACCCGCGGCTGCAGCTCGAGGTGCTCAAGCAGGTGAAGAAGCCCCGTCTCGTCGCCTGCGACACGATGAACTTCTGGATCGAGTCGCGGCGCCCCGACCTGCTGGAGCTGCTGAAGCACGTGGACCTGATCACGCTGAACGACGGCGAGGCGCGGCAGCTCACGGAATGCGCCAACCTCGTGCAGGCCGCCCGCTGGATCATGGACAAGGGACCGCGCACGGTCCTGATCAAGAAGGGCGAGCATGGTGCCTTCATGTTCAACAAGGACGAGATCTTCTACGCGCCCGCCTACCCGCTCGAATCGGTCTTCGACCCCACCGGGGCCGGCGACTCGTTCGCCGGCGGGTTCATGGGCTGGCTCGCGCGCACCGGCGACCTCTCGGAGGCCAACATGCGCCGCGCGGTGATCGTCGGGTCGGCGATGGGGTCGTTCGTGGTCGAGGGCTTCTCGATCACGCGCCTCCTCGAGGTGACGCGCGCCGACATCGACCGGCGCGTCGCGGACTTCCACCGGCTCGTCTCCTTCGAGAAGGCGCTCGACGCGTGACCGACGCCAAGCTGACGTACGCGAGCGCGGGCGTCGACATCGACGCCGCGGACGACTCGAAGCACCGCATCAAGCGACTGGTCGAGTCCACGTTCACGGCGGGGGCGCGCGGCGCGTTCGGCGGCTTCGGCGGGATGTTCCGCGTGCCCGAGGGCGCGCAGCGGCCACTGCTGGTGGCCTCGGCTGACGGCGTCGGCACGAAGATCAAGATCGCGATCGAGGCGGACCGACATGACACCATCGGGCACTGCCTCGTCAACCATTGCGTCAACGACATCCTGGTGCAGGGGGCACGGCCGCTCTTCTTCCTCGACTACGTGGCCTTCGGGAAGCTGCTGCCCAAGGTGGTCGAGGGGGTCGTCGCCGGCGTCGCCGCCGGCTGCCGGGAGAACGGCGCCTCCCTCATCGGCGGCGAGACCGCCGAGATGCCGGGCGTGTACACGCCGCCCGACTACGATCTCGCAGGCTTCATCGTCGGCTGGGTCGAGGAGGACCAGGTGATCACCTCGGCCGGCGTGCGCGACGGCGACGTCCTCGTCGGCCTGGCGAGCAGCGGCCTGCACACGAACGGCTACTCGCTCGCCCGCCGCATCATCGTCGAGCGACTCAAGCTCGGACCGCACGATCCGTTCCCGGAGGCGGGTGGGCGGTCCGTCGCCGACGTGATGCTCGACGTGCACCGGAGCTACCTGAACGTGCTGGGACCCGCCCTGGGTCACATCCACGCCATGGCGCACATCACCGGCGGCGGCATCCCCGGCAATCTCGACCGGGCGCTGCCGTCGCATCTCGATGCGGTGGTCGAGACGTCGGCGTGGGACATCCCGGGCACCTTCCGGGTACTGGAGGAGGCGGGCAAGGTCGACCGTGGCGAGATGTACCGGGCGTTCAATATGGGGGTCGGCATGATTGTGATCACCGACACAGCCGGGGCGGCCCGCGTGCGTGACCTTGCTTCGAAGGCCGGCGTCGATAGCTGGATGATCGGCCACACCCGTCCTGGATCGGGGCGGGTTCACCTCGTCTGACACGGAGCTCCCGCAATGCGTCGTCTTCTCGTCGGTTCCGCGCTGCTGCTCGCCGTCTCGGCCCCCGCCCAAGCCCAGTGCGCCGGCGGCAACACCCAGGACGCCTGCCAGAAGGCGGCGGACCTCTGGGCCTACATGATGCCCCAGCTCGGCACCTCGCTCACCGGCGGCTCGCACACGCTCGGCATGGGCACGACGCTCGGCGGTCTCGGCCACTTCGCGCTCGCGGTCCGCGCGAATGCGGTGCAGGGGGCGTTGCCGGACGTCGGGAACATGACCGTCGCCGTCGGCGCGGCGCAGAACTCCAACATCGCGTCGCCATCGCAGTACATCGGCCTCCCGACGGTGGACGTCGCGCTCGGCGTCTTCAAGGGCATCCCGCTGGGCGTCACCCGCATCGGCGGCGTGGACCTCCTCGGCAGCGCGACCTACGTGCCGGATGTCGAGGGCGACGGCACCGCGATCACCACGAGCGACGGCAATCTCAAGATCGGGTATGGCGCCCGCGTGGGCATCCTCGAGCAGTCGCTGATCGTGCCCGGCGTCTCGGTCTCGTACCTGATCCGCGACCTCCCCACGGTGAACCTCTCGGCGTCGGCGACCAACGCGAACTTCGCGATCACCGACTTCTCGGTGAAGACGACCTCGTGGCGCATCGCCGCGCAGAAGAACCTCCTGCTGTTCCAGCTCGGGGCCGGCTTCGGCCAGGACACGTACAAGTCGGCCGCGACCCTCGGCGGCGACGTCGCGGGCAACGGGTTCTCGACCGCCGTCTCGCAGGACCTCACGCGGACGACGATGTACGGGTCGCTCGGCTTCAACCTCCTCATCGCGAAGGTCGTGGCGGAGGTCGGTCAGGTCAGCGGCGGGGACGTGACGACGTTCAACACCTTCGATGAGGCCGCCGACAAGTCGCGCCTGTACGGCACGATCGGCCTCCGCATCTCCTTCTGACCGCACCGGACCCACTCGCCCCGGCCGCGACCCCGCACGACGGGACGCTGATGCGCCGCGCGCTCCGTCTGGCGCGGCGCGGCTGGGGACGGACGGCGCCGAACCCCATGGTCGGCGCCGTCGTCGTTCGGGACGGCGCCATCGTCGCCGAGGGATGGCATGCCGAGTTCGGCGGCCCGCACGCCGAGGCGATGGCGCTCGCGCAGGCCGGCGACCGGGCCCGCGGGGCGGACGTGTACGTCACGCTCGAGCCATGCAACCACCACGGGAAGACCCCGCCGTGTGCCGCCGCGCTCATCGCGGCGGGCGTGCGTCGGGTCATCGTCGCCGTGCGCGACCCGAACCCGGTCGCCCACGGCGGGATCGCCGCGTTGCGCGCCGCCGGCATCGCCGTGACCGAGGGGGTGGAGACCGAGGCCGCGGCCGCCCTCCTGGCCCCGTTCCTGTTCGCGCACGGCGGCGCGAGCCGGCCGTTCGTGTCGCTCAAGCTCGCGGTCTCGCTCGATGGCGCCCTCGCGCCGGGGGACGGGCGCCAGCGGTGGCTCACGGGCGCGGCGGCGCGCCGCGAGGTGCACCGGCTCCGCGCCGAGGCGGACGCGGTCGGGGTGGGGCGTGGGACGGTCCTCGCGGACGATCCGGCGCTCACGGTCCGGCACGGGCGTCGTCCCCGGGTCGCGCCGGTCCGTGTCGTGTTCGCGCGAGGGGCGGCGGTCCCGCTGGACCGTGTCCTCGTGCGGACGGCGCGCCGCGCGCCGACCTGGGTCATGGCGGCGGCGCCCGACGCGGCGCACCGCGCGGCGCTGGAGTCCGCCGGGGTCCGGGTACTCGAGGCGGACGGGCTGGAGCCCCAGCTCCGGGTCCTGCGGGCGTCGGGCGTCCGGCACCTGTTCGTGGAGGGGGGGGCGGCCCTCGCCGGGGCCCTCCTGACGGGTGGTCTGGTCGACCGGATGATTATCTTTCAGGCGCCGGTCCTGCTCGGGGCCGGGGCGCTGCCCGCCTTCGGGGGCGCGCTGCCGTCCGCGGCGCTGGTGGACCAGTGGCGGGTGCTCGAACGACGCACGTTCGGCGACGACCTGATGACCACCTACGCGCCCGGCGGCCGCTGATTCCACCGTCGTCGGGCGCGCCTTTGTTCACGGGTCTCATCACCGCAGTCGGCCGGGTTCGCGAGGTGTCCGTCACGGATGCCGGGCGGACGCTCGTCCTCGAGGCGCCCTACGAGGGGCTCGCGCTCGGCGAGAGCATCGCCTGCCATGGTGCCTGCCTGACGGTGACGGCCTTCGGCCCCGGCTGGTTCGCCGTCTCGGCGGTGACGACCACGCTCGAGCGGACCACGATCGGGGCGTGGACGCCGGGGACGCGCGTGAACCTCGAGCGCGCCCTCGCGGTCGGCGACCGGCTCGGGGGCCACATCGTCCAGGGGCACGTGGACGGGGTGGGCACCGTGACCGTGACGGCCGCGCACGGCGACGCGTGGCTGATCGACATCGCGGTGCCGGACGCGATCGACGAGCTCCTCGTCCCGCTCGGCTCCATCGCCGTGGACGGCGTGAGCCTCACCGTGAACGCCCTGCCGGCGCCCGGCACGCTGCAACTCAGCATCATCGACCACACCCGGCGGCACACGACGCTCGGGGCGCTGCGCCCGGGCGACCGGGTGCAGCTCGAGGCCGACGTCCTCGCCAAGCATCTCAAGCGCCTCGCGGCGCCCCTCCTGTCCCGCCCGTGACCACATTCGGCACCATCGAGCAGGCCCTCGAGGACCTGCGCTCCGGCAAGTTCATCGTCGTCGCCGACGACGAGGACCGCGAGAACGAGGGCGACCTCATCTGCGCGGCAGAGTTCATCACCCCGCAGATGGTGAACTTCCTCATGCAGGCGAAGGGCATGATCTGCGTCGCCCTGAGCCCCGAGCGCGTCCGGCAGCTCGGCCTGCAGATGATGGGCGACGAGAACACCGACGCCCTGCGCACCGCCTACACGGTGACGGTGGATGCCGCGCCGCGCCATGGGGTGACGACCGGCATCAGCGCCTCCGACCAGGCGACGACGATCAAGCTGGCCGCGTTGCCGACGACGCAGCCGCACGACCTCCGGCGCCCGGGGCACGTGCATCCGCTGCGCGCGCGCGAGGGCGGCGTGCTCCAGCGCGTCGGCCACACCGAGGCCGCGGTCGACCTGATGCGGCTCGCCGGCCTCCAGCCGGCGGGCGTCATCTGCGAGATCCTGACCGACGACGGCAGCTCGGCGCGCCGGCCGCAGCTCGAAGCCTTCTCGCGGGCGCACGGGCTCACGTTCATCACCGTCGCCCAGCTCGTCGCCTACCGCCTGCAGCACGAGCGGCTCGTGCATCGCGAGGCGGATGTCCGGCTCCCCACCGAGTTCGGCGAGTTCCGCCTGGTGGGCTATCGCAACGACGTCGACGCCCGTGAGCACGTGGCCCTCGTGTACGGGGACGTCGCGGGCGCGGAGGACGTGCTCGTCCGGATGCACAGCAAGTGCCTCACCGGCGACACGTTCCACTCCATGCGCTGCGACTGCCACTGGCAGCTGCACGAGGCGATGCGCCTCGTCGTGGAGTCGGGGAAGGGCGTGATCGTCTACCTCGACCAGGAGGGGCGCGGCATCGGGCTCCTCAACAAGCTGAAGGCGTACGCGCTGCAGGACGCCGGCGCCGACACCGTCGAGGCGAATGAGAAGCTCGGCTTCGCGCCCGACCTGCGGAACTACGGTATCGGCGCGCAGATCCTGCTCGACCTCGGCCTGACCTCGATCCGCCCGATCACGAACAACCCGAAGAAGCTCGTCGGGCTCGAGGGCTACGGCCTGCGGCTCGGCGAGCGGGTGCCGATCGTCTCGCCGGCGACCGAGGAGAATGCGGAGTATCTCGAGACCAAGCGCACGAAGCTCGGCCACCTGAGGGCCGTCTGATGGCCGAGTTCATCGGGGAGCCGGCCGGGCAGGGGCGCCGGGTGGTGATCGTCGCGGCGCGGTTCAATCAGCACGTGACGGAGAAGCTCGTCGAGGGGGCGCTGGACTGCTGCGTGCGCCACGGCGTCGCGTTCGAGGACGTGGACGTCGTCTGGGTGCCCGGTGCGTGGGAGCTGCCGCCCGCGGTCGCCCGGGCGCTGCAGACGGAGCGCTACGACTGCTGCGTCGCGCTCGGCGCGGTGGTGCGCGGCGACACGCCGCACTTCGACTTCGTCGCCGGCGAGGCGTCGCGCGGCCTGTCGATGCTGCAGGGGGAGTTCGGGGTCCCGATCGGATTCGGGTTGCTCACGTGCGACACGATGGCGCAGGCCGAGGCCCGCGCGGGCGGGGCGCACGGCAACAAGGGCTGGGACTCGGCGCTCGCCGCGCTGGAGATGGCGGACCTGTTCGGCCGCCTCGACAACGCCGCGGGGGCGGAGGACTGATGCCGGCGCGTCTGGAGACCCGGGGGCGCACGCGCGCCCTGCAGGCGCTGTACGCCTGGGACGTCCGGGGCACGCCGTCGGAGCTGCCGCGCGTGGCGGCGACGGTGTGGGACGACCTCGCGATCAAGCCCGACGAGCGCGCGTTCGCGCACGCCCTCGTCCAATTGGTCGCCGTGCAGTGCGACGAGATCGATGCCGAGCTGTCCGAGGTGACGACGAACTGGCGGCTCGACCGCCTCGGCCACATCGAGCGCACCGTGCTGCGGCTCGCGGCCGCGGAGCTCCTCCAGGGCGGCACCCCGCCGCGCGTGGTCATCCAGGAGTGCGTCCGGCTCGCCGAGCGATTCGGGACCGCGCAGAGCGCGCGGTTCGTGAACGGGGTGATCGACGCCCTCGCACGCCGGATGGGCCGGCTCACGTGAGGATCTGCGCGGTCAACTGGCAGGACATCGAGAATCCGCTGGGCGGGGGGGCGGAGACGCACCTGCACGAGATCCTCGAGCGGCTGGCGGCCTGGGGGCACGAGGTGGTGCTGCTCTGCGGCGGATGGCCGGGATGTCCGCCGCGGGTGACGCGGCGCGGCCTCGAGATCCACCGCGTCGGTACGCGGCAGACCTTCGCGCTCCACGCGCACCGCTACTGGGACCGGCACCTTGCCGACCGCGGATTCGACGTCCTGTACGAGGACATCAACAAGATGCCGCTCTTCACCACCCGCTGGCGCGGCCCGCAGCGCGTGGTGGTGGTGGTGCCGCATCTCTTCGGCAGCGCGGCGTTCCAGGAGCTGAATCCGGTCCTCGCGTCGGCCGTCTGGCTGTCCGAGCGGCCGATCCCGTGGATGTACCGCGGGGTGCCGTTCCAGGCGATCAGCGAGAGCACCGCGGACGACCTCGTGGCGCGTGGCATCCCACGCGGCGACGTCGTCGTCATCCCGCCCGGGGTCTCGTTCGACCACTACACCCCGGACCCCGCGGCGCGCGCACCGCACCCCACGTTCGCCTACCTCGGTCGGCTGAAGAAGTACAAGGGCGTCGACCTCGTCATCCGCGCATTCGCACGGCTGGCGCGGCCGGACGCCGTGCTCGAGATCGCCGGTGCCGGGGACTTCCGTCCCGCGCTCGAGGCCCTCGCCCGTTCGCTTGACCTCGGCGCGCGGGTGCGTTTCCTTGGCTTCGTGAGCGAGGCGGAGAAGCTCGCGCTCCTGCGGCGGTCCTGGGCGGTGGCGCTCGCGTCCCCGAAGGAGGGCTGGGGCCTGACGAACGTGGAGGCCGAGGCCTGCGGCACGCCGGTCGTCGCCTCCGACTCGCCGGGGATCCGCGAGTCGGTGCGCAACGGGGAGACCGGCTTCCTCGTCCCCCACGGGGATGTCGCCGGGCTCGCCGCCGCGATGGGGCGGCTCGCCGCCTCGCCCGCGCTGGTGCAGGAGATGGGGACGCGCGCCCGCGCGTTCGCCGAGACCTTCACGTGGGACCGGTGCGCGCGCGAGACCGAGGCGCACCTCACCCGCGTGGCCGCCCACGGAGGCCGCCGATGACCCGGGAACTCCCCTCGCCCGCGCACGCGGTCGCGTGCGCCCTGCGATGCCGACGCTGACGGTCGGGACCTTCTTCGAGCGGACGCGGGACCTCCTCCAGCTCGAGCAGCGGGGCAGCGCCGACGGGCTCGCCCGCGAGATCCCGAACGCGGATGCCTCCGGCCCTGGGCTCGTGCTCGCCGGCTACACCGGGCGCTTCGTCCCGCAGCGCATCCAGGTGCTCGGCGAGACCGAGGTGAGCTATCTCCGCTCGCTGCCCGAGCCCGAACGGCTGCGGATCCTCGACACCTTCCTCGGCTACGAGATCCCCTGCCTGATGGTGACGAAGGGGCTCGAGTTGCCGGAGGGGATGGAGGCCGCCGCGCAGAAGCATGGCATCACCATCCTCGTGTCGAGGCTGAAGACGCTCGAGTTCTACAATCGGATCGGGCCGTTCCTCCTCGATGCGTTCGCGCCGAGCACGTCGCTCCACGGCTCGCTCGCCGACGTGTACGGCGTGGGCCTGCTCTTCACCGGGGCGAGCGGCATCGGCAAGTCGGAGTGCGTGCTCGACCTCGTCGAGCGCGGGCATCGGCTCGTCGCGGACGACCTCGTCATCACGAAGCGCAAGGGCGCCGACGTGCTCATCGGGTCGGGGCACCCGCTGCAGCGGCACTACATGGAGATCCGGGGCATCGGGCTGATCGACGTGCGCGCGATCTTCGGCATCCGGGCCGTGCGCCAGCAGAAGCGCATCGAGGTCGTCGTGGTCCTGCAGGAGTGGAAGCAGGGGATGGTGGTCGAGCGCACCGGGCTCGACACCGACACCACCGAGATCCTCGGGGTCGAGGTCCCGCGCATCACCGTCCCGCTCAACCCCGGCAAGAACATCACCGTCATCGCGGAGGTGATCGCGATGAACCACCTGATGCGGTACAGCGGCCACGACCCCGCGCAGGCCTTCAACGAACGCCTGAAGTCGCACATGCGCGACAAGGCCGACGTGCAGCGCTACCTCCTCGACGACGATGAGTGACGCGCCGGTCGCGATCGTCGCGGGCCACGGCAGCTTCGCGGAGGGGATCCGCTCCGCGGTGGAGCAGATCGCCGGACGCGGCGACTGCTTCGTCGCGGTGAGCAACGCCGGCCTCGGCCCCGGCGAGATCGAGGCGCGCCTGCGCGAGGCGCTCTCGTCGAGCGGGGCGCGCCTGATCTTCACCGACCTGCCGGCCGGGAGCTGCACGATCGCCGCCCGGCGCCTGCAGAAGGCCGATCCCGGGCTCGTCGTCGTCACCGGCGCGGCGCTGCCGACGGTGCTCGCGTACGCCTGTGGTGGCGACGTGGCGAAGGCCGCGGAACAGGGGCGTGCCGCGCTCACGGTGCTCGAGGGCCCCAAGTGACGCTGGAGCTCTTCCGCATCGACGACCGCCTCATCCACGGCCAGGTGGTGGTCGGCTGGGGGCAGCCGTGCGCGCTGGGCTTCCTCGTCCTCGTGGATGACGAGGTCGCGGGCTCCGAGTGGGAACAGGAACTGTACCGGATGGGCGTGCCGCCGGAGATGGACGTGTACTTCGACTCGGTCGCGGGCGCGGCACGCCGCCTGGAGGGCTACCGCGCGGACCGCCGCACCGGCATGCTGCTCACCGGGGACATCGGGACGATGCGGCGGCTCGTCGCCGCGGCGCCGGGCATCCGCGCCGTGATGGTCGGTGGCATCCATCACAAGCCGGGGCGCGAGGCGCGCCTCCGCTACGTGTTCCTGACCGCCGACGAGGAGGACCAGCTCCGCGCGCTCGCGGCGGACGGGGTCGCCGTGACCGCGCAGGATGTGCCGCAGGCGGCGGCGCTCCCCCTCGAGGAGCTGCTCCGGGGGGATGGGACCGGATGACCCTGGCCCCCGTGCTGCAGGCCCTCCCCTTCGCGGTGCTCGGCGCCATCCTCGGGCTCGACGTCGTCAGCTTCCCGCAGGCGATGCTGTCGCGACCCATCGTGGCGGCGACCGCCGCCGGGGCGCTCATCGGCGAACCGGGCCGCGGGATCGCGATGGGGGTCGCCCTCGAGTTCTTCGCCCTTGAGTCGATGCCGTTCGGCGCGTCGCGGTACCCGGAATGGGGCTCGGCGGCCGTCGTGGGCGGCGCGCTGTTCGCCCAGGTCCCGGACCAGACGGTGGGGGCGATGAGCGTGGCGGCGCTGGCCGCGCTCGTCACGGCCGGCGTCGGCGGGTGGACGATGGTGCTGCTCCGCCGGTTCAATGCGATCTGGGCGCGGCGCCAGCAGGCGCGCATCGCGCGCGGGTCGGGCAGCGCCGCGATCGCCCTCCAGCTGGGCGGGATGACGGCCGACCTGCTCCGGGGCGGCGTGCTCACGCTGGCCGCTCTCCTCACGTTCGCCCCGCTCTTCGACGCCGTCGTCTCGACGACGCGGGTCAGCGGGACCGTCAGCCGTGCGACCGTGGTGGCCATCGCGTCGGCGGTCGGGCTCGCCGCCGTCTGGAAGGTCGTGCACACCACCCGGCTCGCCCGCTGGTACCTGCTCGCCGGAGTCCTCGTGGGCTTCGGGCTCGCCGGGAGCCTGTCGTGACCGCCCCGGCGATCGCCCGTCCGCCCGCCGACGCGCTGGCGCTGCCCTGGCGGGTGCGCGCGGCGATGCTCGTGCGCATGCTGGGCATCCAGGGCGCGTGGAACTACGAGACCATGATGGGCAACGGGGTCGCGTTCGCGCTCGAACCCGCGCTGCGGCTGCTCCCGGGTGGGAAGGGCGGCGACCGGTATCGTCGGGCGATGGCGCGTCACAGTGGATACTTCAACGCGCATCCCTACCTCGCGGCGCTGGCGGTGGGCGCGCTGGCCCGGGCCGAGCTCGACGGCGTGCCGGAAGCGCAGATCGACCGCTTCCGGGTCGCCGCACCGGGACCGCTCGGGTCGGTGGGCGACCGGCTGGTCTGGGCGGGCTGGGTGCCGTTCTGCTCCGCCGTGGCGCTGCTCGCGTTCGGCCTCGGGGCGACGCCGTGGGGCGTGGTGCTGCTCTTCCTCGCGGCGTACAATGTCCTGCACATCGGCCTCCGTGTGTGGGGGTTGCACGCCGGTTGGACGCACGGGTTGCGAATGGCGCAGGCGCTCGCCAATCCGGTGCTCCGTGAGGGGCCGGCCCATGTGGCCCGGGCGACGGCATTCGTGGCGGGGATCGCGCTCCCCGTCGCGGCACAGGGGATCATCGGTCCCGGCCGCGCGGTGCTCGGAGGGGTGCTCGCCGCGGTGAGCGCTGGCGCGGTGCTGGTGACGGTGTTGCACGGCCGGATCGAGGGGTGGCGGCTCGCCACCCTCGTGCTGGCCGCCTTCGTCCTCTACACGATGGTGCGCTGATGCCCGAACGTGCCGTGCAGGTCGTCAATGCCAACGGGATCCACGCCCGCCCCGCCGCCGAGATCGTCAAGACGGCCGGGCGCTTCAAGGCGGACATCACCATCGCCCGCGATGATCTCGAGGTCAACGCGAAGAGCATCATGGGGGTGATGATGCTCGCGGCGGAATGCGGCGCGACGGTGCGGCTCAAGGCCGACGGCGAGGACGCCGACGGTGCCCTCGAGGCGCTCGCCACGCTGATCGCCAACCGGTTCGGGGAGCACTAGGGCGTGCCGGCCACCCTCCACGGGGTCTCGGCGTCCCCCGGCATCGTCGTCGGGCCCGCCCACCTGCTGCGGTGGGAGGTGCCGGAGGTGCCGTCGCGGGTGATCGACGACGCGGAGATCGAGGGAGAGATCGCGCGGCTTCGGACCTGCATCGAGGCCGCGTGCGACCGTCTGCGCGCGGTGAAGGCGCGTGCCGAGGAGAAGGCGGGGGCCGCGGAGGCGGCGATCTTCGACGTGCAGGTGGCCATCCTGCAGGACGGCGAACTGCGCACCCGGATCGAGACGCTCGTGCGGCAGAACCTCGCGGCCGAGAAGGCGTTCGACCTCGTCATGCTCGAGTGGCGCGAGCATTTCGGGCGCTCGACGAACCCGATGATGCGCGAGCGCGTCGGGGACCTCGTGGACGTGCACATCCGGCTGCTCTCGCTCCTGCTCGATCTGCCCGACCACGACCCGGTCGACCTCGAACCGGGCTCGAATGCGATCCTCGTCACGCACGACCTCACGCCGTCGCTGACGATCCAGCTCGATCGGCGGGCGATCGCCGGCATCGCCACCGATGCCGGGACACGCACGTCGCATGTGGCGATCCTCGCGCGGTCGCTCGGGCTGCCCGCGGTCGTGGGCCTCATCGACGCCACGAGCAAGCTCCAGACCGGCGACCGCGTCATCCTCGATGGGACGAACGGCACCCTGATCCCGCGCCCGACGGCGGCGGTGCTCGCCCAGTTCGCGGACCGGGCGCGGCGGGAGGCGGCCGCGCAGGCCGAGCTCGCGACCCTCGCCGACGCCGAGGCCGTGATGCTGGACGGCACGCGCGTGACCCTGCGCGCGAATGTGGACCTCCCCGACGAGGCCGGCCGCGCCGCCGAGAGCGGGGCCGAGGGGGTCGGCCTGATGCGCACCGAGTTCCTCGTCGTGGGGCGCACGGCGATGCCGAGCGAGGATGAGCAGGTGGAGGCCTACGCGAACGTCGTGCGCGCGTTCCGCGGCCAGCCCGTGGTGATCCGGACGTACGATGTCGGCGGCGACAAGCTGCCCATCGGGGGCTTCCCCCACGAGCCCAACCCCTTCCTCGGCTGGCGCGCGATCCGGATGTGCCTCGACGAGCCGGAACTGTTCAAGGTGCAGCTGCGCGCGCTGCTCCGGGCGGCCGTCGATGGCGACCTGCGCATCATGCTCCCGCTCGTCGTGTCGGTCGAGGAGGTGCGCCAGGCGCGCTTCCTGCTGCAGGAGGCGGCGGACGAGCTCTCGCGGCGGGGCATCGCGCACCGCGCCGATGTGCCGCTCGGCGTGATGATCGAGACCCCGGCGGCCGCGATGAGCGCGGACTCGTTCGCGGACGACGTCAGCTTCTTCTCCATCGGGACGAACGACCTGGTGCAGTACACGCTGGCGGTGGACCGCGGCAACGCCTCGTTGGTGACGCGCTACACCCCGTTGCATCCGGCGGTGCTGCGGCTGATCGCGCGGACCGTCGAGGTGGCGCGCGGCGCCCGGCTCGACGTCAGCGTGTGCGGCGAGATGGCCTCGCAGCCGTTGATGGCGTTCGCCCTGCTCGGGCTCGGGGTGCACACCCTCAGCGTCGCGCCGAGCGGCATCCCGGCGGTGAAGCGGCTCGTGCGGGGGGTGAGCCAGGCGGCCGCGCGCGATGCCGCGACGGCGGCCCTGCGGAGCGCCACCGCCCGCGAGGCGGAGCAGGTGCTCCGCCAGGCCCTCGGGGCGCAACTGGGTGAGGAGCTCCTCGACGGGTTGCTCGGCCTCGCCTGAGGGCGTTATCGTTCGAGGCGCGATTCTTGCGGCTGGCGTCCGTCGCCAGCCGTTGTGCTTCCTACTCCACGCAAACCACCCCTCCCGTGCTGCATCGCCACCTCTTCACGTCCGAATCGGTGACCGAGGGTCACCCCGACAAGGTCGCCGACCAGATCTCCGACGCGGTGCTCGACACGCTGCTCGCGCAGGATCCGTACTCGCGCGTGGCCTGCGAGACGATGGTCACCACCGGCCTCGCGACGATCTTCGGCGAGGTGACCACCGCGGCGTGGGCGGACCTCCGCGGCCTCGTCCGCGAGACGATCAAGAACATCGGCTACACCGAGGCCGGGATCGGCTTCGATGCCGACAGCTGCGCGGTGCTGAATGCGCTCGGGCAGCAGTCGCGCGACATCGGCCAGGGCGTGGACACGGGCGGCGCCGGCGACCAGGGCATGATGTTCGGCTTCGCCTGCGACGAGACCGAGGAGCTGATGCCGCTCCCGATCCAGCTCGCGCACCGGCTGACGCAGGCGCTCGCCGATCGCCGCAAGGATGGCACGCTGCCGTGGCTCCGGCCCGACGGGAAGTCGCAGGTCTCCGTGGTCTACGAGAACGGGCGTCCGGTGGAGGTCGACACGGTCGTCATCTCGACGCAGCACGCCGACTCGGTGAAGAACAAGGCGATCCACGAGGCGGT
Source organism: Gemmatimonadaceae bacterium (assembly GCA_019694735.1). Taxonomy (GTDB): domain Bacteria; phylum Gemmatimonadota; class Gemmatimonadetes; order Gemmatimonadales; family Gemmatimonadaceae; genus Pseudogemmatithrix. The sequence goes on from JAIBBJ010000059.1 coordinate 17,027, forward strand.
GAAGCGCGACATCATCGAGGCGGTGATCCCGGAGGCGCTCCGCGCCAAGAAGATGAAGGTCCACATCAACCCGACCGGCCGCTTCGTCATCGGCGGCCCGCACGGCGACGCCGGCCTCACCGGCCGCAAGATCATCGTCGACACCTACGGCGGCTACGGCCGGCACGGCGGCGGCGCGTTCTCGGGCAAGGACCCGTCGAAGGTGGATCGCTCGGCGGCCTACGCCGCCCGCTGGGTGGCCAAGAACATCGTCGCCGCCAAGCTCGCCTCGAAGTGCGAGGTCCAGGTCGCCTATGCGATCGGGGTCGCCAAGCCGGTGTCGGTGATGGTGGACACGTTCGGCACCAACACGGTGGATGAGCGGCGCATCATGAAGGCGGTCGAGGAGTGCTTCGACCTCACGCCGAAGGGCATCATCGAGGCGCTCGACCTCCGCAAGCCGATCTACGGTCCGACGGCCGCGTACGGCCACTTCGGCCGCGCGCCGGAGAAGGCGGAGCGCCACGGCCGGAAGGTGCAGCTCTTCAGCTGGGAGCGCACCAACAAGGTGGCCGAGCTCAAGCGCGCCGCGCGCGCCTGAGCCGGACCCGGGAGGCGTCGTGGTCGAGGTGGAGGTCGCACGGCTCGGGCTCGACGCCTCCCAGCAGGCGTATGTGGTGGTACTGCAGGAGAAGGGTGGCGAGCGCCAGCTCCCGATCTGGATCGGCCGGCCCGAGGCCGAGGCGATCGCCGCCCACCTGAACGGCATCGTCCGTGAACGGCCGATGACGCACGACCTCCTCGCGTCGGTGGTCGGCGGACTCGGCGGGCTCCTCCGGCGCGTGTGCGTCACGCGCGTGCATGAGGGCACCTTCCACGCCGAGCTGCATTGCACGAAGGCGGGCGCGTCCGTGATGGTCGACGCGCGCCCGTCCGATGCGATCGCCCTCGCACTCCGGCTCGACGCCCCGATCCTCGTCGCCGAGGCGCTCCTCGCCGAGGATGCGGACGAGGTGGACGGGCGCGGCGAGCGTCCTCCGGCCGGCGGCGACGCCGACCCCCTCTCCGCCGATGAACTCCAGCGACACCTCGCGCAACTGCGCCCTGAGGACTTTGGCCGCTTCTCGCTCTGACCACGGCGGGATCGGCCCACGACGCACGCTGCACGCCCTCGTCGGGCTGCTCGCCGTGCCCGCCGTGCTCGCCGCGCAGGACGCGCGCTCCATCGAGGGCCAGGTGACGCTGCCCGGCGCCACCGCCGCGGGACGGCCGGCCGCGGGCGCGATGATGACGCTGCATCGCGTCGGTCCGGACGCCGCGGGGCCCATCGACTCGATGCGCACCGGCACCGACGGCCGCTACCGCTTCCGCTACCGCGCGACGGGCGACACGAGTGCGGTGTACTTCGTCTCCACCGTCCGCGGCGGCGTGAATTACTTCACGCCCCCGATGCGGGAGCCGACCGTGCGGGGCGGCATGGCGGACCTCGTCGTCTACGACACCACGAGCGCGCCGGTGCCGATCGCGGTCCGCGGCCGGCACCTGATCATCACGGTCCCGGACAGCGGGACGCGGAGCAAGCGTACCGTCATCGAGGCGTTCGAGCTCAGCAACGACAGCTCCGTCACGCGCGTCGCACGTGGCGCCGCGGGGACGACGTTCGAGGCGGCGCTGCCGCCCGGCATCGGCGCACCACAACCCGGGCAAGGTGATGTCTCGCCGGACGCCATCGCGTTCGCCGAGGGCCGGATGAAGGTGACCGCGCCGCTGGCGCCGGGGCTCAAGCAGGTCTCGATCTCGTACGAGATCCCCGCCGACGTGGACCCGTTCGAGGTGCTCATCGAGCAGCCGGTGACCGTGCTCGAGGTGCTGGTCGAGGATCCGAGCGCGGTCGTCACCGGCGCCGGCCTCGTGCCGGAGGACCCGGTGTCCATCGAGGGCCGCCCCTTCCGGCGGTTCGTCGCGCAGGACGCCGCGGCCGCGCAGACGGTGCGTGTCACGATCCCGCCCGCCGCGACCTCCCGCTCGCTGCGCGTGATGCTGATCGTCACCGCCGTCGGTGCGGCGATGCTGCTCGGCCTCGGCATGGTGATGATGCGTCGCGGACCGCATCTCGCGCGCCGTCGCGACGACGATCCGGACTCGCTCGCACTCGAGGTCGCCGCGCTCGATGCCGCGTTCGAACGCGTGGGCGCGCCGACCGAGGCGGAGCGGGCGGAGCACTACCTCAAGCGGGCGCAACTGAAGGGCCGCCTCGCGGCCGCGCTTGCCAAGCGCGACGGGCTGGCGTAGGTTCGACCCACAACCGAAAGCGAACGCGGGACACGGAAGCCGGTGCGATGCCGGCGCGGCCCCGCCACTGTAACGGGCAACCACACGTCCGCTCACGACCCGCCACTGGGCTCACGCCCGGGAAGGCGAGCGGACGGCCCGGAGCCAGGAGACGACCCACGTTCGCGCCACACTCGGACCCTCGGGGGAGGGTCGGTGGCGTCGCGGGCCGCACGTCCTCTGACTCGTGCGCGACCGTGCACGTGCATCGAGGCTCCTTCGCACTCCGAAGGAGCCTTTTCGTTCGATGCGTCCCGGACCCGTCGCGCCCCTCGCGTTCGCCCTGATCGTCGCCGTCGGGTCCGCCTGCGGCCCCCGTCCCGCCGCGGAGGTGGACGCGGACCCGGCGGTCGATGACTTCGGCGACACGGTGGCCGTCGATCGCGTCGCGGCGCGCATCGTCTCGCTGAATCCCGTCACGACGGAGTTCCTGCTGGCCCTCGGGGCGGGGGACCGGCTCGTCGGGCGGACGCACTGGGACCTCTTCAACGAGGCGGCGCGCGCGATCCCCGATGTCGGGGACGGGATGCAGCCGAACGTCGAGGTGGTGCTCGGGCAGCGGCCGGACCTCGTGATCCTCTACGCGACGGAGTCGAACCGCGCCGCCGCGCGGCAGTTCCGCCGCGCCGGCGTGGCGACGCTCGCCTACCGGACGGACCGCATCAACGACCTGCCGCGCGTCGCGCCGGTGCTCGCGGCGGCCGTGGGGCGCCGCGGCGAGAGCCACCGCGTCACCGACACCGTCCTCGCGCGGCTCGACTCGTTGCGGCGCGCGCCGGCCGCGGGCGCGCCGGTGCGTGCCTTCTGGCATGTGTGGGACGCGCCGGTCCTCACCATCGGCAAGGGCAGCTATCTGTCCGAGCTGCTGGAGCTCGCCGGCGGCGTGAACGTCTTCGCCGACCTGGAGGCACCGTCGCCGCAGGTCACCCTCGAGGAGGTCGCGCGGCGTGATCCCGATGTCGTGCTCGCCGGCCCCGAGGGCGCCCGCGCCATCCGGGGCAGCGCCGCGTGGCGCGCCGTTCGCGCCGTGCGCGAGGGGCGCATCGTCGAGATCGACACCGGGATCGTCGGGCGGCCGGGCATCCGGATGGCGGAGGCGGCGCAGTTCCTGCGCGCACGTCTCCATCCCGAGGGACCGCGGTGAGCGCGAGCGCCCGTGTGCGCTGGGCCACGCTCCTCGCCGCGCTCGTCGCGGCGGTGACGCTCGGGCTCGCGTTCGGTCCGGTGCCGATCGCGCCGCTCGATGTCTGGCGCGCGCTCGCGGGCGTCGGCGACGCCGCGGTGGTGGGCATCGTCCGCGACCTGCGGCTGCCGCGCGTCGCGCTCGGTCTCGTGGTCGGGGCGGGGCTCGCGGCCAGCGGCACCGCCCTCCAGGCCACGCTCCGGAACCCGCTCGCCGAGCCCTATCTGCTCGGCGTCTCCGGTGGCGCGGCCGTGGGCGCGGTGCTCGCCGTGACGCTCGGCTTCGCGGCGCCGGGACTCGTCCCGCTGAGTGCCTTCGCCGGCGCGACCGGGGCCGTCATGCTCGTGCTGCTGGTCGCGCGCGCCGCCGGCGGACGGGCCGATCCGCGGCTGCTCCTCATGGCTGGCGTCGTCGTCGGGGCCTTCTGCACCGCGGCGATCATGGTGGCGCTCGCGACGGCCCCTGAGGGCGCCGTGCGCGGCGCGCTCTGGTGGATGATGGGTTCCCTCGGAGACGCGCAGTGGAGCGGCGTGCGCTGGGTCGCGGCGTACGTCCTGGTCGGCGTCGCGCTGCTCGCGCTCTGGGGGCGGGATCTGGACGTCCTCGCGCTCGGCGAGGAGGCGGCCGCTTCGCTCGGGCTCGACGTCGAACGTGCGACCCGCCGCATCTACCTGACCGCCTCGCTGCTCGCGGCGGCGACGGTCGCCGGTGCGGGCCTCATCGGGTTCGTCGGACTCGTCGTGCCCGCGATCGCGCGAGCGCTCGGCGGCCGTGGCGCGCGCGAGACCGTGCTCGCCTCCGCGCTCGCCGGCGGGACGCTCGTCGTCGTGGCCGACCTCGCCGCCCGCACGGCGCTGCGCCCGGCCGAACTGCCACTCGGCGCGGTCACGGCGCTGGTCGGCGTGCCGTTCTTCCTCTGGCGGCTGAAGGACGGGGCGACCCGATGATCCACTTCGACGACGTGGTGCTGGGATATGGGGCCGGGGACCCGGTGGTGCGCGGGGTGCGCTTCACTGCGGCGGCCGGGCACCTCACCGCCGTGGTCGGGCCGAACGGGTCGGGGAAGAGCACGCTCGTGCGCGCGCTGCTCGGCCGCATCGCGGTGCACGGCGGGGCCGTCCGCGTGGACGGCCGCCCGATCGCCGGACGTGACCGCCGCGAGATCGCGCGCGCGATGGCCGTCGTGCCGCAGCGCGAGGAACCGGCCTTCCCGCTCGCCGTGCGCGACTTCATCGCGCTCGGTCGCTTCCCGCATGGCGGCGCCTTCGGTGGGCACACCGCGGCGGACCACGCCGCGATCGCGCGCGCGGCCGAGCGCGCCGCGGTCGAACCATTCCTCGCGCGCCGGACCGACGAGTTGTCGGGCGGCGAGTGGCAGCGCGTCCGGATCGCCCGCGCGCTCGCCCAGGGCGCGCGGACGCTCGTGCTCGACGAACCGACGACGTACCTCGACATCGCGCACGAGATGGCGGTGTTCGAGCTGATGGACGCGCTCGCGCGCGAGGGCCACGCGGTCCTCGTGGTGAGCCACCAGCTCAACCTCGTGGCCCGCTTCGCGGACCACATCGTGCTGCTGCACCGCGGCAGCGTCGCGGCCGCCGGGACGCCGGCGGACGTGATGCGCGGGGACGTGCTCGAACGGGTCTACGAGTGGCCACTCGTCGTCTCGCGCGATCCCGCCGTCGGTGCTCCCGTGCTCGTGCCCCTCCGGGGGCGCGGCACCCGCTAGGCCCGGCCGCCACGTCCGACCGCGCCCTCCTCCTGCTGGATCCCCGCCGTGACCCCCTCGTCGTTCCGCCGCGCCACCCTGCTGGTCGCCTGCGCTGCCGTGCCCGTTGCCGCCCAGGCGCGCCGCGACACGCTCACCCTCCCGCCCGAGGTGGTGACGGCCACCCGGCTTCCCGGCGTGCCCCGCACGCCCACCGCGACCGCCACGGTGCTCGACGGCGACGTCCTGCGGGCCGAGGGGATCACGCACCTCGCCGACGCGCTGCGCCGCGTCCCCGGCCTCAGCGTCGTGCGCTCGTCGTCCTTCGGTTCCCCGGTGTCGCTCTTCCTGCGGGGCGGCGAGTCCGACTACGTGCGGGTGCTCGTGGATGGCGTGCCCGTGAACGATCCGGGGGGCGCCGTGGACCTCGGTCGGATCACGCTCGATGATGTCGAGCGGATCGAGGTCGTGCGCGGCCCGTCGAGCGTCCTCTACGGGTCGGAGGCCGTGACGGGTGTCATCCAGCTCTTCACGCGCCGCGGCGGCGCTCCGCAGCAGCGGGCCGAGGTCGGGGGCGGCTCCTACGGGACCCGGCGCGCATCGCTCGGCGCCGACGGGCGGCTCGGCGGCGCGACCTGGACGCTGCAGGGCGACCATCACGCGTCGGACGGCATCCTCGCCTACAACAACGCCTACCGGAACGACGGCCTCGCGGGCGCGCTCTCCTTCCGCCGCGGTGCGTCCGACCTGCGCGTGACCACGCGCTACAGCGGCTCCTCGTACCGGTATCCGACGGGGTCCGGCGGTGCACTCGAGGATCGGAACGCCGAGCGCGGCGAACATCGGCTCCTGCTCGGCGCGGAAGGCGGTCGTCGCTGGAACGATCGCTTCGAGGTGCGCGCGGCCTTCACCGCCAACACCTTCCATCCGCGGACGAGTGACGGGGCTGACGACGCCGGCGACACCCTCGGCTTCTACGGCTTCACCTCGACGGCGGTCGTCACGCGCCGGGTCGCGGACCTGCGGACCGTCCTGCGCACCGGCCGTGCGGCGCACCTGACCCTCGGCGTCGAGGCCGCGCGCGAGGTCGAGCACGCCAACTCCGTCTCGCTCTCCGAGTTCGGGCCGAGCGCCGATTCCTCGCGGAACGCGCGGGACACACGCGCGGCGTACGCGCAGTTCCTCGGCGAGCACGGGCGCCTCGCGTGGTCGGCGGGCGCGCGGCTCGACGACAACAGTGCCTTCGGTACCTTCCGGACGGTGCGGCTCGGCGCGGCGTGGCGGCTGGCCCCGGCACTGCGCGCCCGCGCGTCCGTCGGCAACGCGTTCAAGGCGCCGAGCTTCTACGAGAACTTCGCGACCGGATTCGTCATCGGGAACGCGGCGCTCCGGCCGGAGCGCTCACGGGCGACCGAACTCGGCGTGGAGGGGCTCCTCGCCGGACGCGCGCTCGTGCGCGTCACCGGCTTCACGCAGCGCTTCCGCGACCTGATCCAGTACACGTTCGTCACGCCGGCGCCGGGTGACCCGAACTACTACAATGTCGCCGAGGCGAACGCGGGCGGGGTCGAGGTGGAGGCGGAGCTCCCCGACCTCGCCGGCGTGGATGCGATCATCGGCTACACCTGGACCGACACCCGCGTCGTCGACGCCGGGTTCGACACCGACGACAACGCGACCTTCGTGGCCGGCAACCGGCTGCTGCGGCGGCCGGAGCACGTCGCCTCATTGCGCCTCGCGCGGACGCTCGGCCGCGCGGGCCGGGTGAGCGCGGTGGTGATGCGGGTGGGGGAGCGTGAGGACCGGGACTACGGCGTCTTCCCGGCCGGCGTGGTGCGGCTCCCGGCGTACGCGACGATCGACCTTGCCGCCGAGCTGGCCTTGCCGGGACGCTGGTGGCCCGGGGCGCAGCTGCAGCTTCGCGCCGACAACGTCGCGGATGCGCGCCTCGAGCAGATCGCCGGTTTCCGCGCCCCGGGGCGCACGCTCTACGCGGGGCTTAAGTTGTCGAGGTGATCCAGACCGAGGCGATCGTCCTCCACGGCTTCGACTATCGCGAGACCTCGCGGATCGTGCGGCTCGCGACGCGCGGCGCCGGCGTGGTGAGTGCGATCGCCCGCGGGGCCAAGCGGCCCAAGAGCCGCTTCGGGACCGGCCTCGACCTGTTCACGAGTGGGGTGGCGCATCTCGTGCTCCACCCCACGCGCGACCTCCATACCCTGAGCGCGTTCGATGCGACGCGCGCGCGGCCGATGCTCGCGGGAACGATGGCGCGCTTCACCGCCGCCGCGGCGCTCGGGGAGCTCTGTCTCCGATTCGCCAATGAGGATGCGCACGGTGCCATCCACGACGTCCTCGGCGAGGCCCTCGACGGGATCGGCGGCGCGCCGGACGCCGAGGTGCCGGAGCGCACGGTCGCCGCGGCCTGGCGGCTCGTCGGCGAACTCGGGTTCTCGCCGTCGCTCGAGGAGTGCGCGGCCTGCCGTCGCGCACTCGACGCCGCCGAGCTGGTGCGATTCGGCCACCGCGCGGGCGGGGCGCTCTGCCGGCCCTGCGCGGCGCTCGTGCCGGGCGCCCGCCCCCTCCCGCCCGAGGCACGCGCCACGTTGGCGGCGTGGGCACGCGGCGAGCGGGCAGCGCTCGACGATGGTCGCACGATCCGGGCACATCAGCGCCTGCTGCGCGAGTTCGTCGAGGAGCACCTCGCCGACGGCCGCGCGCTCCGGGCCTGGGCGGCCTGGGAGCGGGGCCAGCCGTGATCCTCGGCACGGCCGGCCACATCGACCACGGCAAGACCGCGCTGGTCCGTGCGCTGACCGGGGTGGACACCGACCGTCTGCCCGAGGAGCGGCGGCGCGGCATCACCATCGCCCTCGGATTCGCGCCGCTCACGCTCGACGGCATCGGCACCGTCGGCGTCGTGGATGTGCCCGGGCATGAGGCGTTCGTCCGGACGATGCTCGCGGGGGCGACGGGCGTTGACCTGGCGCTCCTCGTCATCGCGGCCGACGCGGGCGTGATGCCGCAGACGCGGGAGCATCTCGCGATCCTCACGCTGCTCGGCGTGAGCGGTGGCGTGGTCGCACTCTCCAAGAGCGATCTCGTGGACGCCGACCTCTGTGCGCTGGCCGTCGAGGAGGTGCGCGCCGTGCTGGCGGGCACCGCGCTCGCGGGCGCCGCGATCGTGCCGTGCTCGGCGACGACCGGCGCCGGGCTCGACGCGCTGCGCGTGGCCCTCCGCGACGCGGCTGGCCGGGTCCCGGCGCGGCCGACCGACGAGCCGTTCCGTCTGCCGGTGGACCGGGTGTTCTCGGTGGCGGGAGCCGGCACGGTCGTGACCGGGACCAGCTGGAGCGGCAGTCTCGCCCGCGAGGACACGGTCCGGCTGCTGCCGGGCGTCCGCACCGCGCGAGTGCGCGGCCTCGAATCGCACGGCGTACCGACGGATCGAGTCGGGCCGGGCGCACGGACCGCGATCGCGCTGGTCGGCGTCACGCGGGACGAGGTGGCCCCCGGCACGATGGTGGTGCGCGCCGAGGACCCGTGGTGGCCGAGCCTGGTGCTGCGGGCGGACGTCACGCTGCTGCCGAACGCCGGGCCGGTCGGGGCGCGCCGATGGGTGCGGCTCCATCTCGGCACCGCGGAGGTCGGGGCGCGGGTGATCGGCGCGGGGGGGACCCCGCCGACGGCCGCGGTCGAGGGCGCGGCTCCCCGGCCGGTGCGCCTCATGCTCGATGCGCCGGTGGCGGCCCGCGGCGGCGACCGCTTCGTGCTCCGTACCGGCGGAACCGAAGGCACGATCGGCGGGGGCATCATCACGGACTCGCTGCCGCCCACGCCGCGGGCCAAGCCATGGCCCTCCGGAGCGGCGAGCGCAGCCGAGCGTCTCGGATGGATGCTCGACGAGGTCGGCGCGGCAGGACTGGAGATCGGTCCGCTCGGCACACGGCTTGGCCTCCGCCCCGCGGCGGTGGACCGCCTGCTCAAGGACCTTGAGAAGGTGGTCCGCGTGGGAGACCGGCTCGTGCGGCTCGAGGTACTGCAGGTGATGCGGGAGCGCCTGGTGGCCCTGGTCGATCGGGGGCACGCCGAGCAGCCCTTGGCGCCGGGCGTCGACCGGCAGGCGGTGCGCGCCGCGCTCACGTCGCATCACGCGCTCGCGGACGAGGTCATCCGCCGGGCGGAGCGCGCGGGACTCATCGCCGTCGAGGGGGCCCACCTGAAGCGCGCGGGCTTCGTCGCCGGCGCGTCCGCGAGTGCGGGCGATGCGCGCGCGCGAGTGCTCGAACGCTTGCGCTCGGCCGGGGTCGAGCCGCCCAGTCTTGCCGAGCTCACCGTGGAGTTGGGTCCGGAGGTGCCGGCGCTCCTCAAGCTCGCCGAGCGGGAGGGGCAGGTCGTGATGGTGGCCCTCGACCGGCCCTTTGCGCGGGAGGCCGTGGTCGAGTTGCTGCGGCGGCTGCGGGGGCACGTGGTGGGCGGACGCCGCTACACGCCCTCCGAGCTGCGCGAGGCGCTGGGGATCACGCGCAAGTGGCTCATCCCCTTCCTGGAGTGGTGCGACCGGCGCCGCCTCTCGCTCCGGCGGGACGACGGCCGCACCTTTGGGGAGATCCCCGACGCGCCGTGACGGTGCGACGAATCGGCGGACGCCCGGCCAACTCCGGTGGTCGCTCCGCCGAAACGGCGGGCTCGGCGCGGCGTACGGCTTGCACCTGCAGGACCAGTGGACGGCCCGCCCTGTGGCCGCGCGGCGCTGCCGCATCCGACCCCTTGCCCCACACTCCGCATGCTGAGCCCTGACCGCCTGACCGTGAAGTCCCAGGAGGCCCTGACCGATGCGATCGGCCGCGCTCGGCGGAACGGCAATCCGCTGGTGCACGACACCCACCTGCTCCTCGCGCTCCTCGCGCAGGAGGAGGGGATCGTGCAGCCGATCCTCCAGAAGCTCGGGGTGGCCATCCCGCCGCTCCGCGAGGCGCTGGAGCGCGAGATCGACCGCTACCCCCGGCAGTCCGACGCCCAACCCACGCTCGCCCGCGAGCTCAGTGCGGTGCTCGACGCGGCGGAGCGCGAGGCGAAGGGGCTCGGCGACGAGTACGTGAGCACCGAGCACCTGCTGCTCGCGCTCACCGAGGTGAAGGGCGCCGAGACGGCGGCCCTGCTCAAGACGCAGCGGGTGACGCGGAAGGGCCTGCTGGAGGCGCTCGAGGCCGTGCGCGGGGCCCACCGCGTCACCGACCAGACGCCGGAGAACCAGTATCAGGCGCTGCAGAAGTTCACCCGTGACCTCACCGAGGATGCCCGCAAGGGGAAGCTCGATCCGGTGATCGGCCGGGACGAGGAGATCCGGCGCGTGGTGCAGGTGCTCTCGCGGCGCACCAAGAACAACCCGGTGTTGATCGGCGAGCCCGGCGTCGGCAAGACGGCGATCGCCGAGGGGCTCGCCCAGCGCATCGTGAACGGCGACGTGCCGGAGTCGCTGCGCAACAAGCGGCTCGTGTCGCTGGACCTCGGTGCGCTCATCGCCGGCGCGAAGTTCCGTGGCGAGTTCGAGGAGCGGCTCAAGGCGGTGCTCAAGGAGATCACCGCGAGCGAGGGGCAGTTCGTCGTCTTCATCGACGAGCTGCACACGCTGGTCGGGGCGGGGAAGGCCGAGGGCTCGATGGACGCCGGCAACATGCTGAAGCCGATGCTCGCGCGCGGCGAGCTGCGGGTCGTCGGCGCGACGACGCTCGACGAGTACCGCAAGCATGTCGAGAAGGACCCGGCGCTCGAGCGCCGCTTCCAGCCGGTGCATGTCGGCGAGCCGACCGTCGAGAGCACGATCGCGATCCTGCGCGGCCTCAAGGAGCGCTACGAGTCGCATCACGGCGTGCGCATCACCGACGGCGCGGTCGTCGCCGCGGCGACGCTCTCCAACCGCTACATCGGCGACCGCTTCCTGCCCGACAAGGCCATCGACCTGATGGACGAGGCGGCCTCGCGGCTCCGCATCGAGATCGACTCGCTGCCGCAGGAGATCGACGAGGTCGAGCGGCGCATCGTGCAGCTCGAGATCGAACGGCAGGCGCTGGCCAAGGAGAAGGACGCGGCGACGGTCGAGCGGCGGACGGCCATCGAGCAGGAGCTCGCGCAGTTGCGCGAGCGCTCGGCCGGGATGAAGGCCCAGTGGCAGAACGAGAAGGACGCCCTCGGTGGCGTCGGGCGGCTCAAGCAGCAGATCGAGGAGGCCCGCATCGAGGTCGAGCGGGCGACCCGCTCGGGGGACCTCGGAACGGCGGCGGAGATCCAGTACGGCCGGATCCCGAAGCTCGAGGGCGAGATGCGCGCGCTGGAGGAGCGGCTGAGCGCGCAGAAGGCCGGCGGTGCCGTCTTCCTGAAGGAGGAGGTCACCGCGGACGACATCGCCGAGATCGTCGCGCGCTGGACGGGCATCCCCGTCTCGCGGATGATGGAGAGCGAACGGGAGCGCCTCGCGAAGCTGGACCAGGAGCTCGCGCGCCGCGTCATCGGACAGCGCGAGGCGGTCGAGGCCGTCGCGAACGCCGTGCGCCGGTCCCGCGCCGGCCTGCAGGACCCCGACCGGCCGATCGGATCGTTCATCTTCCTCGGGCCGACCGGCGTGGGCAAGACCGAGACCGCGCGCGCCCTCGCCGAGTTCCTGTTCGACGACGAGCAGGCGATGGTGCGGATCGACATGTCGGAGTACATGGAGAAGCACGCGGTCGCACGCCTGATCGGTGCACCGCCGGGCTACGTCGGCTTCGAGGAGGGGGGCCAGCTCACCGAGGCGATCCGCCGCCGGCCGTACGCGGTCGTGCTGTTCGACGAGATCGAGAAGGCGCATCCCGACGTCTTCAACATCCTCCTGCAGATCCTCGACGACGGCCGCCTGACCGACGCGCAGGGCCGCACCGTGGACTTCCGGAACACGGTCATCATCATGACCTCGAACATCGGCTCCACCTGGATCCTCGAGCAGGGGACCCGCGAGTGGCCGATGGTCGAGACGCAGGTGACCTCCGCCCTGCGGCAGCATTTCCGCCCCGAGTTCCTCAATCGTGTCGACGACATCGTCATCTTCCGGCCGCTCGGCGAGGAGGAGATCGGCCACATCGTCGAACTGCAGCTCACGCGACTGGACCGCCTGCTGGCCGACCGCAAGATGACGCTCGCCCTCAGCGACGACGCCAAGGCGCTCATCGCCGCCGAGGGGTACGAGCCGGCCTTCGGCGCGCGGCCGCTCAAGCGCGCCATCCAGCGCCTGCTGCAGAACCCGCTGGCGCTGGCGATCCTCGAAGGCCGGTTCAAGGACGGCGACCACATCCTCGCGAAGGTCGCCGACGACCGGATCGTGTTCGGGACGTGAGCGCTGCGGGATGCGCCGCCGCGCCGCGCCCCGTCCGGTCGTCAGGCCGGGCGGGGCGCAGCGTGTGGGGTCCCGTGGCGCTCGCGCTCGCCCTCGCCATCGCGTGCGGCGGTGACCCGGCGGGCGCTGCGCTGCCGCCCGCCGGCGGCGGTCCTCCACTCGACCCGTCGCCCTGGGTCGCCGCGACGGACGGCACCATCCCCCTGGTCATCGTCGTGTCCCACGGTGGCAGCGTGGCCCCGGCGTGGCTCCCCGACCGTGACTGCGTCGCATGCGTCACCGCGACGGACCTCAAGACGCACGAGCTCGCCATCGCGATCGCCGATGGGTTCGATCGCCGAGTCGGCGCGCGCCCGTTCGTGGTGGCGAACCTCCTGCACCGGCGGAAGTTCGACGCCAATCGCGCGGTCGCAGAGGCCACCGGCGGCCACGTCCCGCTCGAGGCGATGTGGACGCTCTTCCACGCGAGGATCGACAGCGCGAAGGCGCGGGCGCTCCGGCAGCATCCGCGCGCCCTGCTGATCGACCTGCATGGCCACGGCCATCCGATCGCGCGGCTCGAGATCGGCTACCTGCTCACGTCCGGCGACCTGCGCGCGCCTGACGCCGTCCTCGCGCCGCGCTTCAGCGCGGCCGGCGTCGCGGCGGTCCCCTCGGCCGCCCTCCCGGCGCCGGCCGCGGCGGACGCGTACTTCTCGGGTGGCTACAATACATGGCGGCACGACTCGCTCGGTGGCGGCGCCGTGGATGCCATCCAGGTCGAATCGCACTACCTCGGCGTGCGCGACACGCCGGCCGCGCGCACCGCCTTCGCCGAGACCTTCGTGACCGTGCTGCTGCAGTATCTCGCCGACCACTACGACTGGCGTCCCGCATGAGGGCCGGGCCGGTGACCTTCGCCACGCGCGCCGAGGAGGATGCGTTCTGGATGGGCGAGGCCCTCGCCGAGGCGGCGCGTGCCGGCGCGGCGGGCGAGGTGCCGGTCGGGGCGGTGGTGGTGCACAACGGGGCGGTCATCGCGCGGGGCGGCAACGCCATGGTCGCGGCGCGGGATGCGACCCAGCACGCGGAGCTGCGCGTGCTCCGCGCGGCGGCCTACGCCGTCGGTGACACGCGCCTCACGACCGCGACCCTCTACGTGACGCTCGAGCCGTGCGCGATGTGCGCCGGCGCGATCGTGCTCGCGCGCCTCGGGCGTGTGGTCTTCGGCGCCTGGGACGACAAGGCCGGGATGGGTGGCTCGGTCGGCGATGTGCTCCGGCATCCGCGCCTCAACCACCGGCCCGAGGTGCAGGGCGGGGTGCGGGCGGAGGAGTGCGGGCGCCTGCTCACCGGGTTCTTCGCCGCGCGGCGCTGAGACGACGATGGCGTCGCCGCCGCGGCGCCCTCAGGGGGTGCAGCGGGCGGCGGCGACGCGGGCCCGAACGTCCGCGGCCGAGGTGCTGCGCTCCGCGGGGCGCGGCGCGCGGAAGACGATGACGTACGCTCCGTCCGCCATCACCTCCCGCCGGATGCGGCGGTAGCCGAGCGCCTCGACTTCGCAGAGGAGCAGGCGCGGCGGGGTCCCGTGCCGGTCGGTCGGCGCGTCGACGTCGAGGATCGCGAGGCGGCCCTCCGCGCGGAATGCCGGCGCGAGCCGGTGGAGCAGCGCGAATGGCGAGGTGATCTCGTGATACATGTGGATCATGAGCGCCACGTCGATGCTGCCCGGCGGGAGGCGCGGGTCGTCCGCGGCACCCGCGATCACGTCGACGTTCGTCCAGCCGGCCCCTTCGGCGCGTGCCCGGAGCAGCGCGAGATAGCGCGGCTCGAGGTCCTCCGCGAGCACGCGGCCTTCCGCGCCGACGCGCTCGGCGAGCCGCGCGACGTAGTAGCCGTCGCCCGCGCCGATGTCCGCCACGCGCGTGCCGCGTCGGATGCCGAGGAGGTCCATCACGCGCGCCGCCTCCCCGTAGCCGTCGCGCCGGTCCTCCGCGATCCAGCGCGGGGCGACGATGGCGGACACGGGGCGGCGGGGGAGCGGGAACAGGGAATCCGCGTCCGGGCGGGCCGCCAGCCGAGCGCCCGCTTCGGTGGCGGGGCCAGTGGCAGCGGCCGGCGCGCCGCTGGGACCCGCGGTGGCGGACTGGGCCGGGGCGGTCGCGGCGGAGGCAAGGGCCAGCGCGCTGATGGCGAGGAAAGCGTGGTGGGGGCGCACGCGGGACGAGCGCCTGGATGCCTTCGTCGGTTCCCAATCACAACCGATGCTATGTGCCGCTCGGACCGGAGGATACGTTGGCCCGGCGGTTGACCCTCTCCGCCCGCCCCGCTTAGATTCCGGCCTCCGTCAGGACAGGTGGCCGAGTGGCTGAAGGCACCGGTCTCGAAAACCGGCATACCGGCAACGGTATCGTGAGTTCGAATCTCACCCTGTCCGTGCAGGTCCCGACGCGCTGGCTCCGCCGGCGCGTCGTCGTTTGCGGGGGCCTTGTCGGGCCCCGAGGTCCCAGGACGGATGGCCGAGTGGTTTAAGGCGCACGCCTGGAAAGTGTGTGTACGTTAACAGCGTACCGTGGGTTCGAATCCCACTCCGTCCGTGCAGGTGGCAGCGGCGGTCGCCCGAGCGGGCGACCGCCGTTCGCGTTGCGGGGGCGGGGCCGCCGGGGCGTGACCGGACCGTGACGACCCGGTCGCCTCATTGCCGTCTGCGGTGGCAAACCTTCCCGCGTGCCACGGTGTCAGAACGAGTGAGCCCGCCGGAGCCCCCGATGCCCCCAGAGATGAAGCCCGCCGCCCCCCCGCAACTTCCCGTCGTGGACGAGCATGGCCGAGTGATCGGCGTGATCACACGCCCCGTCGAGGCCGAGGTGCTGGGCCCGGGCCGCGAGAAGGTCTACCTCCAGCGCCGACCGGCGCTCCGGAGCTCGCAGGCGGCCTGACCGGTCGGGCGTCGCGCCGCCCCTTATATTTCGGGCGCAATGAGCGATGCCCCGACCGTGGTGCTCAACGCGCGCGCCGTCGCGCGCACGATCTCCCGCATGGCGGATGAGATCCTGGAACTCAACGACGGCACCGACCGGCTCATCCTCGTCGGCATCCAGCGCCGCGGCGTGCAGATCGCCGACCGGCTCGCGGACGTGATCCGCGAACGCGAGGGGACCGACCTCCCCCGCGGGGCGCTCGACATCACGCTCTACCGCGACGACCTGCAGACCGTCGGGCCGCGGCCGGTGGTGGGGAAGACCCACCTGCCGGTGCCGCTCGAGGGCAAGGTCGTCGTGATCGTGGACGACGTGCTCTTCACCGGGCGGACCATCCGCGCCGCGCTCGACGAGCTCGCCGATTTCGGGCGCCCGGCGCGCATCATGCTCGCGGTGCTGGTCGATCGCGGCGGGCGCGAGCTGCCCATCCAGCCCGACGTGGTCGGCAAGGTGCTCGACGTGCCGGCCGGCGGACGCGTGGATGTGTTCGTTCCCGCGCTCGACGACCGCGACGAGGTCGTGGTCGCGGGCGGGGCGCCGGCGTGACGATCCTCGGGAAGGACCTCATCGCGCTCGAGGGGATGACCCGCGAGCAGGTCACCGGGATCCTCGATGTCGCTGAACCGTTGAAGGAGATCTCCGAGCGCGCGATCAAGAAGGTGCCGACCCTCCGCGGCATGACGGTGGTGAACCTCTTCTTCGAGGCCTCCACCCGCACGCGGATCTCGTTCGAGTTCGCCGAGAAGCGGATGTCGGCCGACACGGTCAACGTCGCGGCGGCCGCGTCGTCGGTCTCGAAGGGCGAGACCCTCGTGGACACGGCGCGCAACCTCGAGGCGATGCGGATCGACATGGTCGTCATCCGGCACCCGCATTCCGGTGCCGCGCGCTTCCTGGCCGAGCGCATCGAGTCGAACGTCATCAACGCCGGGGACGGCACCCACGAGCACCCGACGCAGGGCCTCCTCGACCTCCTCACGCTCCGCGAGCGGCTCGGCACGCTCGAGGGCCGCCGGGTCTGCATCGTCGGTGACGTGCTGCACTCCCGCGTGGCGCGCTCGAACATCTGGGGCCTCAAGGCGATGGGCGCCGAGGTGGCCGTCTGCGGGCCGCGGTCCCTGCTGCCGGGCGCCATCGAGGACCTCGGGGTCCGGGTCTTCGACCGGATCGAGGCGGCGATCGAGTGGGCGGAGGCGCTGAACGTCCTCCGGCTCCAGCTCGAGCGCATGCAGCTCGGCTACATCCCGTCGCTGCGCGAGTACAACCGCGTGTTCGGCGTCACCCGCGCCCGGCTCGAGCGGGCCCCGCGCGATCTCCTCATCCTGCACCCCGGCCCGATGAACCGCGGCGTCGAGATCGACTCCGACGTGGCCGATGGACCGCATTCCGTGATCCTGCATCAAGTCACCAACGGCGTCGCCGTGCGCATGGCCGTCCTCTACCTCCTCGCCGGCAACAAGGCGTCGCTCGCGGATGTCGCGAAGGGCGGGGCCCAGTGACCGCGCCGCTCCTCCTCACGGGCGGCCGCATCGTCGACCCCTCCCAGGGGCTCGACGCGGTCGGCGACGTGCTGCTCGTGGACGGGAAGGTCGCCGCGATCGGCGGCACGATCGCCGGCCCGGAGGCGGCCCGCCGCGTCGACTGCGCAGGCCTCATCGTCGCGCCGGGCATGATCGACGTGCACGTGCACCTCCGCGAGCCCGGTCGTGAGGACGTCGAGACCGTCTCGTCCGGCGCGCACGCCGCCGTCGCCGGCGGCTTCACCGCGGTCGCCGCGATGCCGAACACCAAGCCAGTCACCGACAATCAGGCGACCGTGGGCTTCGTGAAGCGCCAAGGCGAGGCGGCGGGCTTCGCGCGCGTCTATCCGTACGGTGCCATCTCCCTCGGCCAGAAGGGAGAGACCCTCGCCGAGTTCGGGGAGATGGTCGCCGCCGGCGCGGTGGCGGTCTCCGACGATGGCAAGCCGGTGGAGAACTCGCATCTGATGCGGACGGCGCTCGAGTACGCGCAGACGTTCGGCATCCCCGTCGTCGAGCATTGCGAGGTCATGGCGCTCGCGCACGGCGGCTCGATGCACGAGGGCATCGTCTCGGCGCGCCTCGGGCTCAAGGGGATCCCGGGCGAGGCGGAGGAGATCGACGTCATCCGGTGCATCCTCCTCGCCAAGCTCACCGGCGGCCATATCCATCTCTGCCATCTGAGCACGAAGGGGAGCGTCGACCTCGTGCGGTGGGGCAAGGACCAGGGCGTCAACGTGACCGCCGAGGTCTGCTCGCACCACATCTCGCTGACCCACGAGGCGGTCGAGGGGTACGACACGAACGCCAAGATGAACCCGCCGCTCCGGACCCAACGGGACGTCGAGGCGCTCCAGCAGGGCCTCAGGGACGGCACCATCGATCTCCTCGTGACCGACCACGCGCCGCACCATTACGACGAGAAGGAGCGCGAGTTCGCCGACGCGCCGAACGGCATCGTCGGGCTCGAGACCGCGCTGGGGGTGAACGTGACCTGGCTCCTCGAGCCCGGGATCCTCACCTTGGCCCAGCTGGTCGACCGGATGGCCTGCCGCCCCGCCAAGGTGTTCCATCTCCCCGGCGGCACCCTCGCCAAGGGGAGCCCGGCTGACGTGACCGTCTTCGACCCGACGCGGGCCTGGACCGTGGACCCGTCAGCGTTCAAGTCCAAGGGCCGGAACACGCCGTACGGCGGCCGGACCCTCCGCGGCCAGGCGGTCCGTACCATCGTGGGCGGTCGGATCGTCTACGACCTGAACGGGTGACCCCCACCACGTCGCGCGCGCGACGAAGGGACTGTTGATGGCGAAGCCGGACACCGCGAAGATCGACTCGCTCGAGGCCATCCTGGCCGAGAAGCGCAAGCACGAGACCTACCTGGCGAAGCTCGAGGAGCGCCGCGGGCAGGTGCCGTCGCACGTCTTCAACAAGCTGCGCGACGAGTACCTCACCAAGCTCACCGACCTCCAGGTGCGGGCCTCGCTGGAGGCGGAGTCGCTCGGGGAGTCGCTTCGCGTGGACGAGTCGGCGGTCACCGATGTGGACCAGCGCCTCACCGCCGCGATCGAGCAGCGGCTCGAGGGCGAGTTGCGCGCCGAAGTGGGAGAGTACGACCCGAAGGACTGGGAGAAGAAGCGGATCGCGCTCGAGGCATCGATCGCGCAGCTGGAGAACGAGAAGCAGGTGAAGGTCGCGGCGTTCGAGCGCACGCGGACCCTGCTCAGCGAGGCGCGCGGGGCCGCCGCCGCGCTCTCCACGTCGACCGCCCCCGAGCCCGAGCCGCCGTCGGCGCCGATGCCTCCGGACCTGCCGCTCCTCGCGCCGGCGGCTCCGGTCGCGGCGGCCCCGGCGGCACCGGTACCCGGCCGCGCGTCAGC
>JAIBBJ010000225.1 GCA_019694735.1 Gemmatimonadaceae bacterium
TCGGTGCGGTTCTTCACGCCGAGCTTCTGGAACAGGTGCTGGACGTGGAACTTCACCGTGTTCTCCGACAGCGCCAGCTGCGAGGCGATCTGCACGTTGGTGCGCCCCTCGGCGATGAGCGCCCAGACCTCGCGCTCGCGGGCGGTGAGCTCATCCTCCCCCGAGCGGGCACCCCGCGCCTCGAGCCACCGGCGGGCCGCCTGCGGGAACACGAGCTGGCCGCTGACCACTTGGCGGATCGCGCTGAGGGTCTGCTGCGGTGACGCGGTCTTGAGCGCGAGCCCTTCGGCGCCGGACTCGAGCACGGACCGGATCGTCTCACCGTCGTGGTAGGCGGTGAGCACGAGGATGCGCGGCGGATCGCCACGCCCGCGCAGCTCGGCGATGATGTCGGTGGCGCGGATCCCGCCGAGCTCGTAGTCCAGCACCACCACCTCGGGCTGGAGCTTCCGTACGAGCGTCAGCACCTCGCGGCCGTCGGTGGTCGCGGCGGCGACCTCCATGTCGGGCTCTCCCTCGACGAGGGCCCGCAGGCCCTCGAGCACGATCGCGTGGTCGTCGGCGAGGAGGATGCGGATGGGCGTCACAGGCCCGCCGGGACGACGACCCGCAGCACGGTGCCCTGCCCGGGCGTGCTGTCGAGCGCGAAGGTGCCACCCAGCATCGCCACGCGGTCCTGGATGCCGCGCAACCCGAAGTGCCCACCCTCGACCCCCACGTCGGCCTCCGCCGCGAGCACCGGGGGCGCCTCGAACCCCCGACCGTTGTCGGCGACGGTCATCGCGATGCGGGCACCGCGGCGCTCGACGCTGACCGTCTGCCGCGTCGCGCTCGCATGGCGGTGCCCGTTGCTCAGCGCCTCCTGCAGGATGCGGTAGAGCGCGATCTTGGCGGGCAGTGCGCAATCGCCGAGGCCGGCGTCCATCGTGAGCTCCACGGGCTGGTCGGTCATGGCCTCGTGCTGCACGCAGAGGCCCTCGAGGATGGCCCCGAGTTCGCGGCGCTCGAAGCCCGGGGGGCGGAAGACGCCGATGAGCGTCCGGATCTCGCCCAGCGCCCGCTCCAGGAGCTGGACCGCCTGGCCCGCGCGCCGGGAGTGCTCCGGATGCTCGGCGAGCTCGCGCTGCAGCACCTGCAGGTGCGAGACGGCGGCGAAGATGTCCTGCACCGGCCCATCATGCATGTCGAGCACGATGCGCTGCAGCTCCCGCTCGCCCGCGGCCAGCAGCCGCAACGAGGCATCGCCGGCGCGCCCCTCGTCGACGGCGGTCACGGGCGCACCGCCTCGACGAGCACGGTGATCGCGCGCCGGAGCGCGACGTCGTCGATGTCGAGATGGAGGACGCACCGCACGCGGGTGCGGTGCCACATCGTCACGAGGACGCCGGCGGCCTTCGCCTTCGCCACCACGTCCACCGCCTGCTGGCCCGCGGTGAGGTCGAGCATGACGATGTTGGTGTCCGGCGGCACGACGGCCACGCCGGGGATGCCGGTGAGCGCCGCGGCGAGCTCGCGGGCACGCGCGTGGTCCTCGTGGAGGCGCGGCAGGTGGTGCTCGAGTCCGTGCAGGGCGGCCGCGGCCAGGACCCCGGACTGGCGCATGCCGCCGCCGAAGCGCTTCCGCACCTCCCACGCCCGCCGCATCGGCGCCGCATCGCCGGCGAGGCAGGCGCCGACCGGTGCGCCCAGCCCCTTCGAGAACGACACCATCACCGTCGCGGCGCAGGCGGCGAAGTCCGCGAGCGGTGTGCCGCTCGCCACCGAGGCGTTCCAGAGTCGCGCCCCGTCGAGATGCACCGGGAGCCCCGCCTCGGCGGCGGTGTCGCGGATCGCGCGCAGGCGCTCCAGCGACGTGACCATGCCACCCGCGCCATTGTGCGTGTTCTCGGCGCAGACCAGCGAGGCGCGCGGCGCATGGACCGACGCCGGACGGAAGGCGGCACGCAGCGCCTCGGCGTCGAGGACCGGCCCGCCCCGCACGAGCCGCACCTGCAGGCCCGCGAGCGCCGCGACCCCGGCGATCTCCCAGTTCACGATGTGCGAATCGTCGTGGCAGTACACCTCGGTGCCCGGCTCACCGAGCAGCCAGAGCCCGGCCTGGTTCGCCATCGTGCCGGTCGGGAAGAACAGCGCCTCCGGCTTGCCGAGCAGCGCGGCGACCCGCTGCTCGAGGCGCTTCACGGTCGGGTCGCCGTCGAGGACGTCGTCGCCGACGTCAGCGTCGGCCATCGCGCGCCGCATCGCCGGGGTGGGCTTCGTGACGGTGTCGGAGCGGAGGTCGATGGGCGTGGTCACGGCGGCGTGCGCTTGCGGGAAGGGGCAGCGAGGTCGACGGCGCCGGCCGCGCGGGCCTCGGCGGTGGTGCGGAACTCGCTCGTGAGGGAGGACCGCGGCTGCAGTTCGCCGCGATCCACGAGCCGCATCTCGGTGACATGTGCCACTTCGGCACCGAGCACGAAGATGAGGGCGGCGTAGTAGGTCCAGAACATCACGATGAAGATGGCGCCGAGGGTCCCGGTGTACACGGACGACGGCGGAAAGGTCACATAGAACGCCGCGAAGAGCCAGCGCGCGAGCTCGAAGAGCCCGGTCGCGGCCGCCGCGCCGAGCAGGCTCGCCCGCCAGGCGGTGCGGCGGCGGGGGAGCCAGCGGTAGAGGGCGACGAAGATGCCGATGAGCACCAGCAGCGCGAGGCCGCGGAGCAGCGAGAGTTCGAGACCGCTCTTCACATCGCCCAGGAGACCGATGGCCTCGAGCCGGGTCCCGATGCGCCCGCTCGTCACCACGATCCACGTGCTCAGGGTGACCCAGGCGGTCATCAGCAGCACCGACAGCAGGATCAGGTTGAGGTCCACGAGCTTGCCGTGGAGGTAGCCGCGGTCGCGACCGTGCATGAACACGAAGGCGAGGACGCCCCGCAGCGTCGTGAAGAGGCGCATCGCGAACCAGAGGAAGGCGAGCGCCGACCCCGCACCGACGAGCGTGCGCGTGCGGACCACGTCGGCGAGCACGGGATCGAGGATCGAGCCCCCGGGCACGAGGCGGTCGGGCAGCAGGTTGGAGAGCGTCTCCTGCACCACCTGCGCCGCGGCGTCCGGCGACTGCTGCAGGATGAACCCCAGTCCGGCGATCAGGAGCAGGATGAAGGGGATGCCGGCCAGGAGGACGTTGAACGCCACCCCGCCGGCGAGGAACAGCACGTCATCGGCATCGGCGCGCTTGACGACGTCGACCAGGAACCGCCAGAGCGCGCTCAGGCGTCGGCGTCCTCGGCGGCGGCGGCGCGCCCGTGCCGGGCGAGCCGGCGCTCGAGCACCTCGCGGGCCTCACGGGCCGCGTCTCGGGCATCGCGCGCGACCTCGCGCGCCGCGGCGGAACCGGTGCGGACGAGGTCCTCCGCACGTTCCTGCGCATCCTCGGCGAGGATGCGCGCCCGTCGCTTGAGGCGGCGGGCGCCGCGCCGCAGCTGGGCCCGGGTCTCCTCCCCGGACTGCGGCGCGTAGAGCAGGGCGAGGCCGGCGCCGACCGCGACGCCGAGGAGGAAGAGCCCGACGCCACCGCCGCCCGAGCGACGCTCGACGATGATGGTCGGCTCGGTGCCGCCGCCCTGCTCCGCCATACCTCCTCCCGGTTAGAGCTCCATGAGCACGAGGAACTTCGACGAGCGCCAGAAGACCTCGGGCGCCGAGATCCGCACGCTCCCCTTGAACTTGCCGTCGGCGGGCGCCCCGTCCAGTCCCGCCATGTCATTCGTGGTGATGATCCGGTACGACTTGGCCGGGTTCGGCAGGGCGATCTCGCGCACCTGGGTCCGGTCGATCGCCGTGAACTCCCCGGTCTCGAGCGTCCGGGCGAGCACCGCCGTCTTGCCGAGCCCGAGCATGCCACCGCGCTGCTCGATGATGCCGCGCTTGAGCAGGTCCTCCTTCTTGCCCGCCACCCAATAGACCGTGTTCTGCTCGGTCGTGAGCGCCGCCGCCTCGGCCGTCAGCTGGTTGCGCTGCGTCTCGAGCTGGACGTTGGTCTCGCGGAGCGCCGAGTTCTCGGACGTCAGGGTCCCGACCTGGTCGAGCAGGGCGACGATCTCCGCCTTCTGGTTGTCGATGATCGTCTGGAACTGCTTGATCGTCGAGTCGAACTGTGCCATCTGCGCGGTCATCGTCGCGTTGTTGGCCGTCAGCTGGTTCACGCGGCGACGGCTCTGGGCGAGCCGCTCCTCCGATTCGCGGAGGCGGTCGGTGAGCCCCTTCACACGCTCGGCCAGCGCCTGGCGCTGCTGGGTCGGCGAGAGCTGCTCCATGTCGCCGCCCGCGGTCGCCGCGACCGGCTGCCCGCTCTTCACCTTGTCGAGCTCGGCGTTCACCTCGGTGATGAAGGTCGACGTGGCCACGACCTCCTTCAGGAGCGAGTCCTTCTCGGCCGAGATCGAGGCCACCTGCTCGAGCTGCTTGTCGTACTCGGACTTCGACACGCAACCCGCGGCGGCGACCGCCAGGACACCCGCGAGGACGAACTTCTTCATCGGTGACTTCTCCGTTCTGGTGCGCCGGACGGCGCGGTGGGGGAGCTCGGGTGGACCGGAGCGCCGGCGGGCTACTCGCCCGCCTCGGCGTCATCCGGGGCAGCCTCTACGGCCGGGCCACCCGTGCCCGGTGCCGACCGCTGGATGGCCGGCCCCTTCACGTACCGCCGCACGGCGGCCGCTGTTCCCTTCACCCCCAGCTTCTCGAAGAGGAAGGTGAACTTGGCGTCGTACGCCTCGGCGATGCGCGCCTTCACGTCGGCCGGGAGGTCCCACAGCTGCCGCTTGAACGGCCCGCAGGCCTTCTTGCGGGTCTTGTAGAAGAACTGGTCGTCCGTGTCGCCTGCCTTGCGCTCGTCGGCGGCGTTCGTCCGCAGCCACGCATAGATCTCCCCGCGGAGCGCCGCCGGCATCAGGTCGAACATCATGTTCTGGAACCCGGTCGCCAGATGGATCTCCGCCGTGCCCGTCCGGGGGAAATGGAAGAACGCGTCATCGGGGAGCGTCGAGGCGCCGTGCTGCACGGCGCCGGACAGGCCGTACTTCTCGCGCGAGACCCGCGACAGGTCCTCAAGCGTCTTGAAGTCGAGCGCGACGTCCTTGATGGACCCGTCGGCGAGTACGACCCCGCCGTGCGAGGTGCCCGACTGCACGGAGATCTTCGAGAGCCCGACCATGCCCGGGGCCTCCGCCTGCAACGTCCGGCGGTAGCCGTCCATGAAGGCCTCGAGCTCGGCCACGGTCGAGTTCTCGGTCCCCACCTCGCCGATCTCGCCGCCCAGGGAGATCGTCACGCCGGCGGGCTCGAGCCCGCGCACGTGGCGGGTCAACTCCACGCCGACCTCGTAGTTGAGCCGCTGCTGCGCGTCGAGCGTCGGCTGCGCGAGGTCCACCAAGGTCGAGGTGTCGAGGTCGATGTTGTAGAAGCCGGCCGCGATGCCCTCGGTCGCGAGCGCCTTCACCGCCGCCACCTCCGTCACGGCATCGACCTTGTACTTCTTGGCGTTGACCTGGAAGTGGTCGCCCTGCACGAAGACCGGACCGCGATACCCCTCGCGCAGCGCCGCCGCCAGGATGACCGCGACGTACTCGGCCGGCCGCTGCTCCGTATAGACGATCTCCGAGCGCGCGATCTCGAGGATCAGCGCTGCGCCGTCGAGCTTGCGGGCCGTCCGCCAGATCGAGCGGATGGTGTCGTACGACGCCGCGCGGATGTTCATCGCGGGGACCGTCACGCCCTCCACGTCCCCTCGGCCCCGCGCCATGTAGAACTCGTGGATCGATGCCGAGTAGGTGCCGACGGCGCGGGCGGCCTCCCAGATCGTCCAGCGCGCCCAGTCCTTCTCGGCCTCGTCGCCGAAGACGGCGAGGCGGACGAGGGCGTCCATCATCGGCGAGGCGAGCTTCGCCTCGTCCGTGACGGTCAGGAGGCCGGCGTCGATGGTGAGCGCGCCGGCGATGGCGCTGCGGACGGAGGCGGGGCAGACGGACATCGCAGGGGGTGTTGGGGGGGAGGGTGCACCACAGCGAGGATGCACCGCAGACAGCCCCCAATTTGCCCCCGCCTCACCCCTTCGGGCAACGCGCGCGGTGCGCGCGGCAGTGCCGCGGCTCCCTAGAGCACCCAGGCCGGATCCGCCGGCGGCAGGGCATCCCAGATGGCCTTCATCCGCTGCCAGTCGGGATGCCCGAACTGGTAGTAGGTGAGCTGCTTGCCGAGTTCCACCCCGGGCTGGTCCAGCGGATCGACGCCGTACAGCTGGCCAGCGTAGATGGTGGCGAGTTCGAACAGCATCAACAAGCCGCCGAGATGCCAGGCATCGGCCCGCGTCACCCGGAGGGTCATGGTCGGTCGGCCCATCGTCGCGAGCGCGCCGGCCGTGGCGCGCCCCTCCGCGCGGAGCAGTTCCGCGAACCCGTGCCCGCCGAGGTAGGCGAGTTCCGGCGGACCGCCGCCGGGGATCGTCAGCTCCCCGCCGTCCGGCTCCTCGACGTCGAGGAAGGTGACGGTCTTGTCGGCCGGCCCCTCCATGAAGAGCTGCACCTGCGCATGCTGGTCCGTCGCCCCGACGGCCACGATGGGCGTCGGTCCGACGTGCGCCCCGCCCGGCTGCTTCTTGCCGAGCGACTCCGCCCAGAGCTGCACGAACCAGGGCGCGAGGTCGCGCAGGGCGTCCGAGTACGGCATCAGCACGTGCATCCCCTGCCCCGCCTCCACATGCGCGCGCCACTGCAGCGCCGCGAACGCGAGTGCGGGATTCTCGCGGAACCGGTCGCTCGCGCAGCGGTCGCGCATCGCGATCGCCCCGGCGATGAGCTGGTCCACGTCGAGGCCGAGCAGGGCGGCCGGGAGCGTGCCCACCGGCGACAGGACGGAGAAGCGGCCACCCACGTTCGGCGGCACGTCGAACGTCGGAATGGCCTCGTCACGGGCGACGCGGCGCAGCACGCCCCTCGCCGGGTCTGTGACGAAGCAGAGCGCGTCCGGCGGCGCGACCCCGGCCGCGGCGAGCCGGTCGCGGACCAGCAGGTACTGGGACATGGTCTCCGCGGTGCTGCCCGACTTGGAGATGACGAGGAAGCGCGCGCGGCGGAGGTCCACGAGTTCGAGGAGGCCGCGCACCGACCGCGGGTCGACGTTGTCGAGCACGTGCAAGCGCGGACGGCCACCCCGCTGCTCCCGGGAGCGCGCATTCCAGTCGCGCGGCAACAGGGCCGTGCGGAGCGCGACGGCCCCGAGTGCCGACCCACCGATGCCGAGCACGACCACGTCCTCCAACCCGCCCCGGTGCGCCGCCGCCCAGGCCTGGACGCGCGCCCGCTCGGCCGCCTGGACCTCGAGCTCGCGGAACCCGAGGATCCCGCGGTCCGCGTCGGCCACGAGCCCGGCGTGCGCAGCCGCGAGTCGTGGCGCGAGCGCTTCGAGGCGCTCCGGGGACAGGCCACCGGGCACCGCACGCGAGAGCATGCCGGAGACGTCGAGCTGGATGGTCATTCGGGGATCTCCACGACGAGCCCGTCGTACGCGGGCCGGATGTTGGGGGGAAGCGCCGCTTCGAGGTCGGCGTGCGCCGTCTGATGCGTCAGGTGCGTGAGGAAGGTCCGCGCGGCCCCCACGCGCGACGCGGCCTCCGCCGCCTCGCCGATGCTGAGGTGGGTCGGATGCGGCGTGCGGAAGAGGGCGTTCAGCACGAGCACCTCGACCCCAGCGAGGGTCGCGAGGGCCGCGTCGGGCAGGAGCTTCGCGTCGGTGACGTACGCGAGCGGTCCGATCCGGTACCCGTACACGCGCATCCGGCCGTGCGGTACCTCCACCGGCGTGACGTCCAGGTGCCCGATGCGCGCCGGAACGCCCGGCTGGAGCGGGTGCGCGAAACCCTCGGGCTTCGAAGTACCCGCCAGTGGCTTCATCGCCGGATCGAAGATGTACGGGAACCGATGCGCGAGCGCGTCGAGCGTCTCCGGGGGACCGTAGAGCGGCAGCGCCCCGTCGCGCCGCACCGAGATCGCGCGGAGATCATCGATCCCGTGCGTGTGGTCGGCGTGCTCGTGCGTATAGAGCACCGCGTCCACCCGGTCCACATCGGCGGACAGCAGTTGCAGCCGGAGCTCGGGCGGCGTGTCGATGAGCAGCCGCAGGCCGCCCGACTCGACGAGCGCCCCGACCCGGGTCCGGCGGTCGCGCGGGTCCGACGAACGGCAGACCGCGCAGCCACATCCGACCTGCGGCACGCCGAACGACGTCCCCGTGCCGAGGAAGGTGAGTCTCACACCGTCTCCACCTTGAGCTGATTGGTGGTGCCCGGCACGTCGAACGGCACGCCCGCGGTGACCACGATGCGGTCGCCGGGCTTGGCGAGCCCATGCTCGCGCAACTTCGTGCGCGCGATGGCCGCCATCTGCTCGTACGTGTCGCAGTGCGGCACGAGGATCGGCACGACGCCCCATACCAGCGCCAGTTGCCGGTACGTGCGCGCATTGTCGGTCAGGCAGACGATCCGCACGCCCGGGCGCCGGGCGGCGACGATGCGAGCCGAGAAGCCGCTCTTCGTGATGACCACGATCGTCTCGGCACCCAGGAGCCGCACGGCGGTGACCGTCGCCGACGCGATCGTCTCCTCGGTCGAGGCCGAGCCCGGCTGCACCCGGTCGAGCCCCTGGCCTCGCAGCACCGGGTGCGCCTCGGCAGCACCGGCGATGCGGCGCATCGCCTCCACCGCGAGCACCGGATGGAGGCCGGCCGCCGTCTCGGCGGAGAGCATCACCGCGTCGGTACCGTCGAGGATGGCGTTGGCGACGTCCGAGGCCTCGGCGCGCGTGGGGCGCGGATTCTGGATCATGGACTCGAGCATCTGCGTCGCCGTGATCACCGGGCGCCCGTACCGGCTCGCGAGCGAGATGATGCGCTTCTGCTGCAGCGGCACCTCCTCGAACGGCAGCTCGACGCCGAGGTCACCGCGCGCCACCATCACGGCGTCGGTGGCCTTGAGGATCTCCTCGATCCGGTCGAGGGCGGAGTCCTTCTCGATCTTCGCGACGATCAGCATCCCCTTCGGGAGGAGCGCGCGCAGCTCATCGATGTCCTCCGGCCGGCGGACGAACGACAGCGCGAGGTAATCGAGGTCCTGCTCGACCGCGAACGCGATGTCGGCGCGGTCCTTCTCGGTGAGGGACGGGGCGGAGACGTCGATGCCGGGGAGGTTCATCCCCTTGTTCGACTTGAGCAGGCCGCCGAACCGCACGCGCACCGCGACCCGCGGTCCGTCGAGGCCGGTCACCTGCAACGCGAGGAGGCCGTCGTCGACGAGGATGGTCCCGCCCTTCTGCACGTCCTTCGCGATGTCGTCATACGTGACCGGGATCTCGCCCGGCCGCGCGAGCCCCTCGGGGCACAGGACGAGCGACTCGCCCTCGGCGATCGGCCGCGCCTCGGCCAGCTTGCCGATGCGGATGCGCGGCCCCTGCAGGTCGCCGAGGATCGCGACCGGCCGCCCGACGTCCTGGGCGATGCCGCGGATCGTGGCGATCGTGCGTGCGTGGTCCTCGTGCGCGCCGTGCGAGAAGTTGAGGCGGGCCACGTTCATGCCAGCCAGCATGAGACGGCGGATCACGTCGGGGTTGGCCGACGAGGGACCCATGGTGCAGACGATCTTCGTGACGTCGGGGCGGACGGGCATCCTTCCGGGGGGCGGGAGTGGAGCGGACGGGGGAGGGGCGGAGCTACTTCGCGAGCGCGGCGGTCTTCTGCTCGATGCCGGCGATCAGGGAGTCGAACGACTTCTGGAAGGCGGCGAGCCCCTCGGCGAGCAGCCGGTCGGTGACCGCGTCGAGGGAGATGCCGAGGGCGGCGAGCTCGCGGAAGAGCGCGTCGCCGTCGGCGATGCCGGCGTCGACGGTGCGCCGCGTCACCCCGTGGTCACGGTATGCCTCGAGGGTGGCGGGCGGCATGGTGTTCACCGTGTCGGGACCGATGAGTTCCTCGACGTAGAGCACGTCGCGGTAGGCGGGGTTCTTCGTGCTCGTGCTCGCCCAGAGCGGACGCTGCCGCTGCGCGCCCTTGCCGGCGAGCGCCGTCCACCGCGGCCCGCTGAACCGCTCCCGGAAGAGGGCGTAGGCGCGCTTCGCGTTGGCGACCGCGGCCCGGCCGCGCAGCGCCTGCAGCCGTGCCGCGTCGATCGTGCCGGCCTGCGCCAGCTGCTCGAGCCGCGCATCGATGGCGTTGTCGACGCGGCTCACGAAGAACGAGGCCACCGACGCGACCGACGCGAGGTCACCGCCGGCGGCCGCCCGGTCCTCGAGCCCCGCGAGGTAGGCGTCGATCACCCGCGCATGCGCCTCCACCGCGAAGAGCAGCGTGACGTTCACGTTCAGGCCGTCGGCGATCAGGCGGCGGAGCGCGACGCACCCTTCCGGCGTGCCGGGCACCTTGATCATCACGTTCGGGCGGTCCACCGCGGCCCAGAGCCGGTGCGCCTCGGCGATCGTCGCCGCGGCGTCGTGCGCCGAGCCGGGGGAGACCTCGATCGAGACGTAGCCGTCCTTGCGGTCCGAGGCGGCGTACACCCCGGCGAACGCGTCGCACGCCGCGCGCACGTCATCGGTCTCGACGAGCTCGAAGAGCGCCCACGCGTCCTTGCCCGCATGGGCCTGCAACTGCGCGTCGTAGGCGGTGCCGGTCGCCAGCGCCTTCTCGAAGATCGTCGGGTTGGAGGTCATCCCCGTGAGGGCGTCGTCGCGGATGCGGCGCGGGAGCTCGCCATTGCCGAGCATCGTGCGGTCGATGTAGTCGAGCCAGATCGACTGGCCGGCGGCGTGCAGGGCGTGGAGCGGCGTGGTGGGCATCGGGATGGCGGGCGCTGGAGGTCAGGGAACCACGGAATCTACCACCGAGCCCCCCCGGGCCGCGTGTGCCGCCGTGCCGGGTTCGTTCGTCGGCTGGACATGTCCCGGTCCGTCCCGTCCGCCCCCCGCCGATGGTCTCCGTTCGCCCTCTGGCGGACGCTCCCGTTCACCGCGCAGCTCCTCGCGCTCGGGATGATGGTGGGGCTCTTCTGGTTCCTCGCCTCCCGCGCGGCCGCCGAGCGCCAGCAGCAGGCGGTCCAGGAGCGGACCGCCCAGCTGGTGGAGCTGCAGCGCGCCGCGCTCCTCGCGGCGCAGCTCGGCCGCGGGATCGTCGAGATGTCCCGAGACCACCGCGGCTACCTCATCACCGGCGATGCGGCGTTCGTCGCCTCCTTCGGTGCGGACAGCGCGCGGATGGCGCAGACGGCGCAACGCCTCCTGCGCAGCCATCCGACCCCCGCCGTCTCCCTCGAACTGGACCGCATCGACGCCCACCTGCAGACGTGGCTCGACGTGGCCGTGACCCCGTCGCGCCGGGGTCCGCCACCGCGCGGGCCGGTCCAACTCGCGTCCGCCCACATCGACAGCGCGCTCGCCGCGCAGGCCCGGCTGGAGCGGCACCTGGAGGTGGAGGTCGCCGAGACGGAGCTCCTCGCCGACGCGGCCGCGACCCGTGACGACCTCTCGACCTTCCTCGCCTCCACGGGCGGACTCGCGGTCCTGATCCTCCTGCTGATGCTGCTGATGCGGTTCGTCGGCCGAACGCTCGACCGGATCGTCGAGGCCGCCGAGGCGATCGACGCCGGCCGCTACCGCGCCGCCGCGTTCCCGCGGGCGGACGAAGCCCCGAACCGCGAGACCGCGACGCTGGCGCGCGCCTTCGAACAGCTCGCGGAGTCCACCGCGCGGCGCGAGGCCCAGCTGCAGGACGACGTCGAGCGCCTCACCGAGATGGAGCGGCTCAAGCGCGACTTCGTCTCCACGGTCAGCCATGAGCTGCGCACGCCGCTCACGTCGATGCGCGGCGCGCTGGGGCTGATCCTCGGCGGCCGGATCGGGGACGTGCCCGCCAAGGTGCGCGAGCTGCTGCAGATCGCGATGTCGAACACCGAACGGCTGATCCGCCTCGTCAACGACATCCTCGATGTCGAGAAGATCGACGCCGGCGCGATGCAGGTCCGGCGGGAACCCATGCGGCTCCGCGGGCTGCTCCAGCACACCATGGTGCTCCTGGACAGCTTCGCGCGCGACCACGGCGTCCGGCTCGAGCTCACGTCCGGGGGACGCGATGCGGACATCGTCGGCGACCCCGACCGGCTCACCCAGGTCTTCACGAACCTGGTGTCGAACGCGGTGAAGTTCTCCCCCTCCGGCACGACGGTGTCGCTCTCGCTCGCGGCGTCACCGGCGGGCGTCACCGTCCGGGTGCGGGATCACGGGCCTGGCGTGCCGCCGGAGTTCGCGCCGCGGCTCTTCGGCCGCTTCCAGCAGGCGGAGCGGGCGGAGTCGCGCCGCCCCGGCGGCACCGGGCTCGGGCTCAACATCGCCCGCACGCTGGTCGAGCAGCACGGGGGGGCCATCGGCTTCGACCCGGCCGACGGCGGCGGGGCGGTGTTCTGGGTGACGCTGCCCGCGAGCGCGATCCACGAGGAGGAGGCCGCAGCGCCCGCGCCGGCCGATCCGCGGCGCGTCGTGCTCATCATCGAGGACGATCCGTCCATGCGCGAGGTGCTCACGGCGATGGTCGAGCCCATCGCGCGCGCGCTCCCCGTAGGGTCCGGCGAGGAGGCGTTCGCGGCGCTGGCGCACGAGCCGGTCGGCGCGGTGATCCTCGACCTCGAGCTGCCGGGCATGCATGGCTTCGAGTTCTCCCGCCGCCTCCGGCAGGACCCGGCCCTGCGCAAGCTGCCCGTGCTGCTCTTCTCGGCGCGCGAGCACGGCACGGAGGAACTGCGCGCGGCCGGCATCCGTGCGGCCGACGCGTTCGTCAAGACGCGCGACTCGGAGCAGGTCCTGTTCGAGCGGCTGCGGAAGGAGCTCGGCATCCCGCGCTGAGCGCGGCGGCCGCGGGCGCGGTCACGCGGTCCGGCCGATCCCCTCGCGCGGCATGCGGCCCCAGGTGTCCACCCCGCGGAAGAACCGCCAATAGCCGAGGAGCCGGAACAGCACCGTGAGCTGGCGGAAACCGATCCCCTCGACGACCGCGAACGCCACGAGCTTGAGGAAGTCCCGGCGACGCTTGTAGCGGCGGAAGCTCAGCTCCTCGAGCACGATCGCCCAGAGCGAGAGCAGCATGCCGTAGCCGACCGCCACCGCGAGGAAGAGGGCGGCGAACTCGCCGTTGACCGCGCCGACGAGGACCCCGAGCGCGAGCGAGACGAGCCCGAAGAGCTCGACCGCCGGGGCGAGGGTCTCGCCGAACACGTAGAACGGCATCGCGAGCATCCCGATGCGGCCGTAGCGCGGGTTCAGCAGCATCACGCGGTGCTCCCACATCGTCGCGATGAGCCCGCGGTGCCAGCGCTCCCTCTGGCGCGCCAGCACCGCCACGCTCGCCGGGACCTCCGTCCAGGCGACCGGGTCGGGCACGAACGGCAGCTGCGCCTGGATGCGATTCTCGCGCAGCCAGCGGTGCAGCCGCACGACGAGATCCATGTCCTCCGTCACGTTGCCGGTCCGGTAGCCGCCGATCGCCCGGAGGTACTCCTTGCGGAAGAGCCCGAACGCGCCCGAGATGATGAGGTTGCAGCCGAGGGCATTGAGGCCCATGCGCCCGAAGAGGAAGGCGCGCAGGTACTCGACCACCTGGCAGCCGGGCAGCCAGCGCGAGTCGATCCGGGCATCGGTGACGCGGCCGAACTCCACGGTGCAGCTGTTGGCGACCCGGATCGTGCCGCCCACCGCCGCCACGTTGGGATTGAGCAGGAACGGGCGCGCGAGACGCAACAGCGCATCGGGCTCGATGATGGTGTCCGCGTCCACGGCGACCACGAACGGATGGCGCGCGGCGTTCATCGCGGCATTGAGCGCGTCGGCCTTCCCGCCGTTCTCCTTGTCGATCACCAGCAGGCGCGAGTGCAGCCGCGACCGGTAGTAGGCCCGCACGGCCTTCGTCGGCACCGACACCGAGAAGGCGGGCGGGACCTGGTACAGGTCGAACTCCTCGAGCAGCACCTCCATCGTGCGATCGCTCGACCCGTCGTTCACCACCACCACCTCGAGATGCGGGTACTCGAGGGTCAGGAACGACAGCAGCGACGACCCGACCGTGACCTCCTCGTTGTGGGCCGGCACCAGGAGGGACAGCGGCGGCAGCGCCTCGGTGGCGAGGAGCCGCTGCAGGTGCTCGTCGGCCGCGAGACGCCAGTGGCGCCAGAGTTCGGGGATCGAGAGCAGCAGCAGCACCGCGTAGGCGGTGTTGAGGAGCAGGAGATAGACGAGCGCGATGTGGTCGCCGGCCCAGAGGACGGACCGGATCGCATCGGCGATGGCCACGCCCACGCTACGCGTCCCCCATCTCGAGGATCGCCCCCTCCGTCAGCCCGGTGACCATCGCCGCCATGTCGCGCGCGAAGCGGTCGCCGCCCGCGCGCGCCTCGCGCAACGCGGCCTTGCCGCGCTCGCCGAGCTGGGCCAGGGAGACGGCGGCGCGGACGCGGACGATCCAGACCCCGTCCCCGAGCACCGGGACGAGTGCGGGCACCGCGCTCCGGAGGCCGAGCTCGCCGACCGTCCGCGCCGCGGCGGCCCGCACCGTCGGATCCCGGTCGGCGAGCAACGTGACCAGCGCCGCCTCCGCCGCCGGGCTCGGCGCACGGCGGAGCGCCTTCGCGATCGCGCGCCGGACCGCCGGCGACGGGTCGCCGACGCGCGCGATCGACGCCGCCACCGCCGCCGGCTCGGCGATCGCCTCGGCCAGCTCGACCCATGCCGCCACCGTCGCGAAGTGCCCGCCGCGCGCGATCCGCTCGGCGAGCGCCGGGGCGACGAGCTCGCGTGCGCGCCGCAGTACGCCGGTGACGTAGTGGCGCACGACCTTGGGCAGCGAGTCGAGGCGGTCGAGCACGAGGCCGACCAGCACCGCATCCGCGACGCGCGGCAGGGCGCCGGCGGCCGCGACCTGCACGGCCGGGTGCGTGTCGAAGAAGAGCCGCTGCACGATCGCGCGATGCGCCGCGTCGGCGGTGACCGAGAGCGCGCGGGCGGCCTCGAGGCGGCGCCACCAGAAACGCGAGCCCGCCTGTCGCACCGCGTGCCGCACCCAGTGCTCGCCGCGCAGCGCCCGCGCGAGCTCCTCGCGGTTCGAATCGGGGATCGTCTGGCGCGCGAGGAGCGCGAGATAGCCGACCGCGGTCCCGCGCGGCATGCCGCGCAGGACCGCCACCACGGGCTCGGGGTGCGCCCCGGCGACCAGCCAGGCCCGCAACGGCGCCGAGAGCGCGCCCTTGCCCGCCTCGAACGCCGCTGCCTGCCGCCGGTCGTACACGCGCCGCACGACCAGGAACGCGAGCAGCAGCACCAGGAAGAGGAGCTGCACCACGGCGACGGTCGCGGCGACGAGGATCCCCATCAGGCGAGCTCGTCCTGCTCCTGCCAGACCGCGATCTTCGCCATCAGCACGCGGAGCGAGACCGGCTTCACGATGTAGTCGAGCGCGCCCGCGCGCAGGGCGCGCAGCTGGTCGCCTTCCGAGGCGTGCACCGAGACGAAGACCACGCGGAAGTCGCGCGGACGGTCCACGCGGAGCCGCTCGAACAGCGAGAAGCCGTCGAGCCCGGGCAGGTCGATGTCCATCAGCACGACCGGCCGGCGCCCGCGCACCCGCATCGCCAGGAGCCCGGCGAGGGCCTCGGGGCCCTTCGAGAACACCTGGTGCGTCAGTCCCCGGCTCGCGAGGGCGTAGCCGAGCAGGTCCGCGAGCGAGGGGTCGTCCTCGACCACCACGACATCGGGGGCGATGCCCGCGTCGCCGGTGTTCCACCGGTGGATCCGCTCGCCGGCGTCGCGCGCCGACTGCCACGCCTCCTCCGCGAGATGCACGAGGGTGCGTGCCCCCCGGTCGCCATCGGCCGGCCGGTCCGCGATGCCCACGCACCATTCGGTGGGCTCCCCCTCCGAGGCCTCCGCGAATCCGTCGAGGCGCGCGATCGCCTCGCCGCCGTCCATCGGGAGCAGCACGCCGAGGGCGGTCTCGTCCACGAATCCCGTGCGCGCTCCCTCCGGCGCGAGCGCGGCGGCCAGGAGGGCGCATTCCCGATGCCAGAGCGCGGTCCCCTGCAGCCCGGCGGGTGGCACCCGCGGCCGCACCACGGCGAGCGCGACCGCGCGGCCGTCCACGCCCGCGCTCGCGAGCGACTCCTCGAAGCTCCGCCGGGTCCGCTCGGGGAGCATCAGCGACGTACCCGGATGGATGCCGCGCGCCAGCTGCCGCTGCCGGCGCAGCTCGAGCAGTCGCGTGATCCGTCGCGTCAACTCGACCGCGACCACCGGCTGCGGTTGGAAGTCGTCGGCCCCCACCCGGAAGAGTGCCTCGCGTCGCGCCCCGTCGGCGCCGTCCGCGACGACGAGGATCGGGAGCTCGCCGAAGCGGCGGTCGCCACGCACCTGCTGGATCGCCTCCTCCGCATCCATGCCGACCCCCGTGGCATCCACGAGCATCAGCGCCGGGGGATCCGCCTGCAGCTGGGCGAACAGGGCGGCCCGGTCGGCGGCGACGCGGACGAACATCCCCTCGCGCTCCCCGATGGCCTCCAGCAGGGCGGTCAGCGGCGCTCCCGCGGCGAGCGCGACGAGGCTCGCCCCAGCGAGCCCCTGCTGCGCCGCCAACGACTCCGCGACGCGGACGACCTCCGCAGCATCGGCCCCGGGATCCACCAGCCGCACCCGCGTCACGCCGGCCGAGGGGAGTTCCGACGCCCCCAGCAGCACGACCGGCACACCCTCCGGCAGCGCCGGCAGCGTGTCGCCCCCGGCGATCACGACCTCCGGCACGCCGCTCGCGAGCACGGTCTCGAGCGCCCCCGAGACGATCCGCTCCACGCCATGCCCGCGGTGAAGCGCCTCGGCGATGAGCGCGGCGGCGGTGTCCTCGCTCACGTCCACGAGCAGGATGCGGTGCACGAGCCGGTCATCGCCGGCGCCTCGCGCCGCCTCGAACGCGGCCCCGAGCGCCCGCACGAGCTGGCGCACGATCGCCGCACGCCGGTCGCGGTCGCGCACGGGATCGGCCTGCCACCGCGTGGCGAGCAGCTCCAACCCGGCCGCGAGCCGGCTCACCTCGTGGAAGCCGTAGCTCCCGGCGGTCCCGTGGACGCGGTGCAGTTCGCGCCGCAGCGCGTCGACCACCTCCACCGACGAGGGGGTCCGCTGGAGATGGTCCGCCAGCATCGTGAGCGCCGCCGTCGTCTTCTCCGCCGTCGCCGCGAAGCGGTCGCGGAGCGTGGCGAGCGTGCGGTTGAGCTCGGCGGGTGAGGGCATCGCGGGGACAGGGCGGTTCGCGCGGGAGTGCGCGGGCGAAATCTCGCGCCTCCGTCCGACAAAGTGATAGAGGGCGGACACTGCCGAAGTTCGTGACAGGGCGCGTTGCCAGCCCCCGGCCGCTCGGGCAGATTCCCCTGCATGCGCCTTCTGTGCGCCGACGACGAGCCGGACCTCAGGACCATCCTCGACCTCGCCTTGCGCCTCGATCCGCGGATCGAGGCCGAGATCTTCCCCGCCGGTGACGCCCTGCTCGAACGGGCACGTGCCACGGGGGCTGACGCCATCCTCCTCGATGCGATGATGCCGGGAATGGACGGGCTCGAGACCTGCCGCCGACTCAAGGCCGACCCGGCGACGGCCGCCATCCCCGTGATCTTCCTCACCGCGCGTGCGCAGGAGGCCGACGAGGCCGCGCTGCGCGCAGCGGGCGCCCTGGCGAGCCTGCCGAAGCCGTTCGACCCGCTCACCCTCGCCGGCGACCTGCTGCGCGTCCTCGGCCGATGAGCCGGCTGGCGCGCCGGTTCGCGCGGGCGGTCCTGCCGTGGTGCCTCGCCTGGCGCGCGGCGCACGCACAGCAGGCGCCCGCCGGGCGGTGTCCTCCAGGGACCGACACGATCGTCGCCGCCGGGTGGGCGGCGTATCGCGCCGATGACCTCGGTCGCGCCGCGGAGCGGTTCGCGGCGGCGCTCGCGGGGTGCCCGCTCGATCATGACGCGACGCTGGGCCGGGCGTACGTGCGCCTGCGCGCCGGCGCGGTCGCCGAGGCCGATTCGCTGTTCGCGGTGCTCACCGCGCGCGTGCCGCGCTCGGCCGACGCGTGGGAAGGCCGCGCCCGCTCGGCGGAACGCCGGGGGGCGTCCGTCGAGGCGGTGAGCGCGTGGCGGCAGGTCGTGACGCTCACCGCGGACACCGCGGGCGCCCACCGCGCGGCCCGTGAACGCCTCGATCGGCTCGCGCCCGGCTGGGACCGGAGCGGCCCGCTCCCCAAGCGCCGCGCGGCGACCCTCGACCTCACGATGCGCGTGCGCGGCGACCGCTTCGAGCTCCGCGATGGCGACGAGTGGCGCCCCTTCTACGTGCAGGGGGTGAACCTCGGCGTCGCGCTCCCGGGGCGCTTCCCGACCGAGTTCCCCGAGGACTCCGCGCGCTACGCGCGCTGGCTCGACCAGATCGCGGCGATGCACGCCAATGCGGTGCGCACGTATACGATCCTGCCGCCGGCCTTCTATCGCGCGCTCCGGGGCCACAACCGCACCCATCCCGACGCGCTCGTGCACCTGATCCACGGCGTCTGGACGGAGGCGCCCCCGCGCAACGACTTCGGGGACCGCGCCTTCGACGAGGACTTCACCCAGGAGATCCGCCGCGTCGTGGACCTCCTGCACGGCGCCGCCGAGTTCCCCGCGCGTCCCGGACACGCCGGCGGCCGCTACGATGCGGACGTGTCGCCGTGGGTGATCGCCTACGTGATCGGGCGCGAATGGGAGCCGTACGCCGTCGGGGGCTACGACGCCGACCCGCGTGCGCCCCGGCGCTTCCTGGGGTCGCACCTCGTGCTCGAGGCGGGGACGCCCACCGAGGCATGGCTCGCGCGCCATTGCGATGCGCTGCTCGCCTACGAGGAGGCCACCTACAACGCGCAACGGCCGATCGCCTTCACGAACTGGCCGACGACCGACCCCATCCGCCATGCGACCGAGACCTCGTTCGCGGACCAGATGCGGTTCCGCGGGATCCCGTGGCGACCCGACCAGGCGCGCGGCCCCGTGCACGAGGAGGAGGGCGCGGCACTCGACCCGGCCCACGTGCGCCCCACCGCGCGCGCCGCGGCCGGGTGGTTCGCCAGCTACCACGTCTATCCGTACTACCCCGACTTCATGCTGCTCGACCCGGGGTATCGCGCTGCGGCCTCGAGCCTCGGCCCGTCGCCGTACTTCGGCTACCTGCAGGAGCTGAAGCGCGTGACCGCCGGCCTGCCGCTCCTCATCGCGGAGTTCGGCCTTCCCACCAGCCGCGGCGACGCCCATCAGCATCCGACCGGCTGGGACCATGGCGGCCTCGGCGAGGCGCGAGCCGCGGCACTCTACGTGCGCATGGCGCGCGAGATCCGCGAGGCCGGTGCGGCCGGTGCCATCGCGTTCGCATGGATCGATGAATGGTTCAAGACGAACTGGTCCGTCGTCGACGCCGAGCAGCCGGCGGTGCACGACCCGCGCTGGCACAACGTCCTCGACCCGGAGGAGCACTACGGACTGCTCGCGCTCCGGGCCGGGCCGGAGGGGGCGACCCCGCTCCCCGGCGGCGACGTGGCGCGGTGGCGAGCGCTCCCGATCCACGCGGAAGGCACGCTGGGTGCGGCCGGCCGCGCACGGCTGCGCGTGGGGTACGACGAGGCATACGTGTATCTCGCACTCGAAGCCGAGGCGTGGGCGGACCGTCCCTTCGCCTGGGACGTGACCCGCCTGCAGTTCGCCATCGACACCTACGACGCGGCGCGCGGGCAGCACCGCCTGCCGACGAGCGGCGTCCGGAGCGCGGCGGGCTTCGAGTTCCTCGTCGAGCTCGGCGCGCCGGATGACGGACGACTGCGTGTCGTGCCCGAATACCTGGTCCAGGCACCGTTGTCACTGACGCTCGCGCGCGACTCCTGGGGCGTGCCGTTCCGGCACCCGGTGCTGTCCGTGCCGCGCGACGACGCCGTCTTCGACTCGCTCTGGGCGATGACCAACCGGCCCCGCTACCTGCCGGATGGGACGCTCGTGCCGGCTCAGGGGCTCGAGGTCGGACGCCTGCGGTATGGCGACGCGTCCCTGCTCTCGATCGCCGACTGGTGGTACGATCAGGGCGCGGGTATGCTCCAGTTGCGCCTGCCGTGGGGGCTGCTGAACGTCGCCGATCCGTCCTCGCGGCGCGTCCTCGATGAACGCGGCGGCTCGGAGGGCACGACGGTGACCGCGGGATTCCGCATCGGCGTCGTGGCGCTCGGGCGCGGGGGCCGCGTCGGCGGCACCCTTCCCGCGTTGGACGCCGACGGCCGCTGGCCACTCGACCGCCTCACCCTCTGGACCTGGCCCACCTGGGACACCCCGACGTGGCACGAGTACCTCAAGCCCGCCTACACGGCGCTGCAACAGCTGTGGCGCGCGCCATGACCGGACGCGCGCGCGGCGTCCGGATCGCGGTCGCGGTGACGCTGGGGCTCGCGACCGCCGCGGCGCCGCGCGCCGGCGCGCAGGTCGCGGTCGGGGATTCGCTCTGGCAGCTCGGACGGCACGACGAGGCGGCCGCAGCGTACCGGAAGGCGCTCGAGGAGGACCGCTTGTCCGTGCGCGCGAACTTCCGCGTCGCGCAGGTACTGGCCTGGAGCAACAACATCGACTCCGCCCTCGTGCTCCTGCGCGCCGCACGGGTGCGCGTGCCGGACGATCCCGACCTGCGCTACACCGAGGCGATGTACCTGTCGTGGGTGCGTCGCTTCGACGAGGCCCTCGTGCGGTACGATTCGGTGCTCACCCTGCTGCCGCCGGGTGAGGCGGGGTATGTGCGCCTCGCGCGCGCACGCACGCTCTCGTGGGCCGGCCGGCTCGACGAGGCGGCCCGCGCGTACTCGGCCCTGCTCGCGGCGGACGCCAGCGATCGCGAGGCGCGGTTCGGACTCGCTCAGGTCAGCGCGTGGAGCGGGCGGCTCGATGAGGCGGCCGCGCGCTACGAGGCCCTCCTCGCCGAGGCGCCGGGGGACGTGCGGACGCTCGTCGGGCTCGGGAACCTGCGACTCTGGCAACAGCGGCCGGGGGCGGCGCGCCGACTCGCGGAACGGGCATGGGCGGTGGACAGCACCGACGCCGGGGTGCGCGACCTGCGGCGCGCCGTCGCCGCCGCCGGCGCGCCGCAGGTCGAGGTGTCGAGCGACTACTCCGAGGACTCCGACCGCAACGTGAACCGGTGGCGCGCCGTTCGCCTCGGCGCGCTGCTGTTCGACCGGGCCCGCGGGGGCGTCGCCGTCGCGCAGTTGGAGGCCACCGATCCCGCCCGCATCTCGCGCCGCACGATGCTCGAGGGCTCGCTCGCCGTGCCGGTGCTCCGCGGCAACATCACCGGCGTGCTCGCGCTGCGACAGATGACGCCCGGCCCCCGCGATCCCGGCGGGACCGCGGCGCCGGCCCGCGATGTGCTCAGCGGCCGCCTCACGCTCAGCCAGCGGCTGCGCCCGACGCTCACCGCCTACGGCACCGTCGCGCGCTGGCCGTTCGACGAGATCGCCGCGGTCGCGCCGCTCGCACTCGATGTGACGCAGTTCGACCTGTCCGTCGATTGGCGGGTGCGTCCGCGCCTCACCGTCGCCGGCGCGCTCAGCCTGCTCGACTGGTCGGACGGCAACACCAAGCGCACGTGGACCACCCGCGCGACCCGTACGCTGCCGCACGGCTTCTCGGCGGGCATCAGCGCGCTCGGCTTCGGCTTCGACCGCCGGGCGTCGCGCTACTTCTCGCCGCCGCGCTTCGTCACCGGCGAACTGACCGGGGGCTGGTCACGCGAGACCCCGCGGTGGAGCCTCGGCGTCGGCGCAGGACTCGGAGTCCAGCGCGTGGACACCGCGGCGATGCAGGATCAATGGCACCTCGACGCGCGCGCGGCCCGTACGTGGGCGGGCGGCTGGACCGCGGAAGTGCACGGCGGACGCAGCACGAGCGCGGCTGCGTCCGCCGTCGGAGCCTACGCCTACTCGACGCTCGGCGTCGTCCTGCGCCGGACCTTCTGAGCGCTCACTTCGCGGCCCAGTCGGTCGAGAGGTGCAGCGTGCCCCACGCGATGGTGAGCTTGCCCGCCGCCGGGCCGCTCGCCGGCGGCACGAACGCGATCTGCAGCGACTCGACCGGCTCGTGCAGCGTCCGCGCGGTCAGCGGGACACGCGCGAGGTCCTTGGACTTGTCGTACTCGGTGCCCCACTGGCCGGTGTTGCGATTGATGATCAGGAAGTACTTCCCGCCCTCGCGGATCGAGTAGAGCGAGTACGCCCCGGCAGGCACCGCCACGCCGCCGATCGTCAGGTCCGCCTGTGTGGTCAGCGTCGTCGAGCTGTTCGCGCCCGTGCGCCAGACCGTGCCGTCGGTGGCCAGCTCGGTCGGGACGGCGCGGCCGCGCGCGTGCGGCTGGCCGTAGTCCACCGTGATGGTCTTGGCCGCCGCAGGCGCCTGCCCCTGCACGCGCGGCGCCGTCAGCGTGACGACCGCGGTCGCGCGGGTGCTGGGCGCGGCGGAGAGAGTCTGGGCGGCACTGGGCGCCGCAACGGTCATGACGAGGAGAGCGGCAAGAACGGGACTGGTGCGCATCGGTCTCTTGGAGGGGTGAAGGAGGACAGGCCGCGGTGGGCCGATGCTCAATGTACGCCGGAGCATGCGGCGGAGTTCTCCAAGGATCCACGGGATGCTGTAGTCGGGATACGGGCGCGCCCTCGCGTCCGATGCCTGTCTAGCAACACTGACACTTTCTACTTCTGTTCATGTATCGTTTGCAGATTGTCTAGATAAATAGCTTGACAGTTTCGCTGTTCGTCCAAATATTTCCGCCATGACCGAGTCCACCGGAAAGCCCGTCCTTCACCCGATGCGCGTCGTCGCGCAACGCACCGGGTTGACCCCCGATCTGCTGCGGGCGTGGGAGAAGCGCTACGGGGCGGTCGCCCCCGTCCGATCCGCGGGCGGACAACGGCACTACACGGATGCGGACGTCGAGCGGCTCTCGCTCCTCGTGCGCGCCACGCGCTCCGGTCGGCAGATCGGCCAGGTCGCGTCGCTTGCCAACGCCGAACTGCAGAAGGTCATCGAGGCAGACGAGCGCGCGGCCGCGCTGAACCGCGCGCCGTCAAGCGACGGCCCGGCCCCAGAGATCTTCCTGTCCACGGCCCTGATGGCGATCGAGGCGTTCGACGCGTACACGCTCGAGCAGACCCTGCGGGCGGCGGCGCTCCGCCTGCCCGCCGATGACGTGCTCGATCAGGTCTTCGGCCCGCTGCTCTTCACGGTCGGCTCGCTGTGGCACCAAGGGCAGCTGCAGCCGGCCAATGAGCACCTTGCCTCGACGACGATCCGTCGGGTGCTGACCTGGATGGGCGAGGTCGCGTCACCCGGGATGGGGGCGCCCGTCGTGATCGTCGGCACCCCGGCCGGACACCTCCACGAGATCGGCGCCATGCTCGCCGCGACCACCGCCAGCGGCAGCGGGTGGCGGGTGATCTACCTCGGGCCCAACCTGCCGGCGGAGGAGCTCGCGCGCGCCGCCAAGCAGGTGAAGGCCGACGTGGTGGCGCTCTCCATCGTCTATCCGACGTCCGACACCACCGTCGTGGACGAGCTCCGGCGCCTGCGCGCGCACCTGCCGTCCACCACGGGCATCGTGGTCGGTGGCGCCGGCGCGACGAGCTACGGGGACGTGCTGAGGGAGATCGGCGCCGATGCCCTGAACTCGCTCACGGCGCTGCGGCAGTGGCTGCGCCGCCGGGTGCGGGGCTGACCGGGCGCCGCACCCAGCAGTCCCGGCGCACCGCGGCCGCACCTTCGCACTGACGCCGGGGCGCCCGGCCACGGGCGCCCCGGCGCCGCCTCAGGGTCGGCGATCCAACAGCTCGATCGTCGCCGTGCTCGGGGGCCGCTGCGTCCGCAGGCGCGCCGCGACCTGCTCCGCCTGCGTCAGCACGCGCAGCACGTTCTCGCCGGCGAGCTTGCGCAGTTCCGCCTCGGTCCAGCCGCGCCGCGAGAGCTCGGCGAGCAGCATCGGGTACTTCGAGACGTCCTCGAGCCCCTCGATCGTCTCGTCGATCCCGTCGAAATCGCCGCCGATCCCGACGTGGTCGACCCCGGCGACGCGACGGATGTGGTCGATGTGGTCGGCGACCTGTGCGAGCGTCACCCTCGGCGCCGGCCCCGTGC
Source organism: Gemmatimonadaceae bacterium (assembly GCA_019694735.1). GTDB lineage: Bacteria > Gemmatimonadota > Gemmatimonadetes > Gemmatimonadales > Gemmatimonadaceae > Pseudogemmatithrix. The sequence continues at coordinate 24,271 of JAIBBJ010000225.1, forward strand.
GCCGCGCCTCCGGGAGCCGATTCCATTCGACACGCGCCTGCGACGTGAAACCCGGGACGAAGGTCACCATCACGACGCCGCCGTTCTGGCGGAGGCGCACGAGGATGGAGTCGGGGACGTTGCGCACGTGGTCGGCGAGCCCCCGCGCGTTCGAGTGGGAGAAGATCACCGGGGCCTCGGTGACGTTCAGCGCATCGCTCATCGTGCCCGGCGAGACGTGCGAGAGGTCGACGAGCATGCCGAGGCGGTTCATCTCGCGGACGACCTCCTCGCCGAACCGCGTGAGGCCGCCATGCCGCGCGCTGTCGGCCGCCGCATCGGCCCAGTCGAGCGTGACGTTGTGCGTCAGGGTCATGTAGCGGCCGCCGAGGTCGTAGAACGCCCGCAGCGCCCCCAGCGAGTTCTCGATGGCGTGGCCGCCTTCGAGCCCCATCGCACCGCCGATGTGGCCACGGGCGAATGCCTCACGGAAGCCCTGCGCGGTGGTGACCCATTCGAGCCGCTCCGGGTACCGCGCCATCACGCGCCGCGCGATGTCCATCTGCTCCAGCTGCACCTTCGCATATCCCTGGCGCGCGATCGCGGTGTCGCCGGGGATGTAGACCGACCAGAACTGCCCGCCGACGCGGCCGGCCGCGAGACGCGCGAGGTCGGTGTGGCCCGGGGCGCGCTGGCGCAGGTCGTACGCGTCCACGTCGCGTGGATGCGTCTTGGACTCGCGGATCGCCCACGGGAGGTCGTTGTGCCCATCCACGAGCGGCGTGGCCGCGAGCACGCGGTACGCCACCGCCAGATGGGGGTCGACGGCAGGCGCGGGCGCGGCACCGGAACCCGCCGGCGCGGCGCACGCCGCGGCGGCGGCGAGGGACAGGAGGACGAGGGAGCGGCGCATCGGATCACGAGGGTTGGAGGACCCATGCAACCTCACCCTCGCCGCACCGCGACGGAAGGGCGGCCGCGCGGCGATGCGCGCCGGGCGGCCGCCTATGGCCCTCAGCGCGCGGCGGACTTCACCGGGCAGGTGCTGAAGCCGAGGAGCGAGTACAGCGGGCAGGTGCCGAGGAGCCCGGTCGCGAGCGGCACGAGACCGAGGTAGCCGAGCGGGGTCTTGGGGCCGACGAACGCCAGCGACAGCACGCCGAGCCCGAGGACGATGCGGAGGACCTTGTCGATGCCGCCGACGTTGTTCTTGAACATGAGGAGCTCCTGCTGGGGGGTTGGAAGAAGGGAGGCGGGGAGGTGGCACGTGCACCGGACCGTATCCTCCACGGCATCACTAAGTTCCCGTGTAGGAATATTTGCCGATGCACGTCAGGGGAACCCGCACCGGCTCCGCGCCGTAGATTCCGGCCGTCATCGCCCCGCGCCCCCCGGGGCTCCCTCCCCCTCCGGACCTGCCTTCCATGCGACTCCGATCCTTCGCCCTGGCCGCCGCCCTGCCGGTGGCCCTTCTCGCCCAGCAGCCGGCCCCGGCCGCCGGAGGTCAGGCGCCCTCGCGCATCGCGCGCATCATCGTCACGCCGGCGCAGCGGATCGTGGTGGCCGGGGATACGCTGCGGCTCACCGCCGAGGCGCGCGACGCGAACAACAACGTGATCCCGGGCGTGACGTTCCGGTGGAGCCGGACGGGCGCGTTCTTCGAGGGCAACGTCGACCCCGACGGGCTCGTGCGGTCCGGCTCGACCGGCGTACTGCCGGTCGCGGTCGTCGGCATCCTCGCGGGCGAGCAGCCGAAGGTCGAGCGCCTCGAGGTGCGGATGGTCGCGGGCCCCGCGGCCCGCATCGCGATCACCCCGGCGCCGACCCGGCTGGTGCGCGGCCAGCGCCTCCGGCTCACGGGCGAGGTGTACTCGCGCGCGAACGACCGGCGCGCCGACAAGGTGACCTGGCGTTCCTCGAATGCCGCGGTCGCGAGCGTCTCGGAGGCTGGCGTCGTGACCGCGCGCGCCGCCGGCACCGCAACGATCACGGCCACGGTCGGCACGGTGACGGAGCGGTTGCCCCTGACGGTCGCGGACGTCGCGATCGCGTCCTTCGCCGTGACGCCGGCGGTCAGCGAGGCACGGACCGGCGATGTCATCCGGTTCCGCGCCGTGGCGAAGGACGCCCAGGGCCGCGAGATCGCCGGGCTGACGCCGGTCTGGAGCTTCGGTCCCGGCCAAGGGCTCGTCGAGCAGGACGGCGCGTTCGTCGGCTACGAGGCGGGCGACTACACCGTCACCGCCTCGCTCGGCAACCGCACCGCGGAGGCCGCGATCACGCTCAGCGAGCGCGACGTGCGTCGCCCGCTGACCGTCGTCGGGCGTGTGGCCCGGACGCGGTTCACCACGGAGGAGGTCTGGATCCACCCGAACGGCAAGGTGGCGTACCTCGGGTCGGGCGGCGGCGGCGACGTGCTCTACGCGATCGACATCTCGAACCCCGCGAGCCCGGTCGTCACCGACTCGATCATCGCGAACACGCGCCGCGTGAACGACGTGATGACGACGCCCGACGGCCGCTTCCTGGTCTTCACGCGCGAGGGCGCGGCCGACCGCCGCAACGGCGTGGTCTTCGCGTCGCTCGAGGATCCGCTGCACCCGAAGCCGATCAGCGAGTTCACCGACGGCGTGACCGCCGGCGTGCACTCGAGCTTCATCTATCAGGACCCGCAGCACGGCCTGCACGTGTTCCTCACGAACGACGGCACGGGCGCCCTGCATGTGCTGAACATCGATGACCCGTACCACCCGCGCGAGGTCGCGCAGTGGCGGACGGAGAACCGCCCCGACGTCGGCCGGACGTTGCACGACATCGACGTGCAGGACGGGCTGCTGTACGGCTCGTGGTGGAACGACGGGCTCGTGATCCTCGACGTCGGCAACGGCATCCGCGGCGGCTCGCCGTCGCATCCGGTGCTGGTGTCGCAGTTCAAGTACGACCTGAACGCGCTCTACCGTGACGTCGAGGCGGACGGCGGCCCCGGGTTCATCCGCGGCACGCACACCGCGTGGCGGCACCGGAACTACGTCTTCATCGCCGACGAGGTGTTCCCGGCGAGCGGCGTGAAGGGCGCCAAGGACGCGTCGGCGGGTCGGGCGTACGGCCGGCTCCAGGTGATCGACGTGAGCGACGTGACGCGCCCGCGCTCGGTCGCCTTCTACGAGCCCGAGTACGGTGGCGTGCATAACGTGTGGGTCGCCGGCGACTCGCTCTACATCGGGGCGTACAATGCCGGCTTCCACGTGTTCGACGTGTCGGGCGAACTGCGCGGCGACCTCCGGGCGCAGCACCGCGAGATCGCATCGCTCAACACCGCCGACATGAACGGCTTCGTGAAGAACTCGGCGATGACGTGGGGTGTCGTGGTGCGGGACGGCCTCGCCTACGTGAACGACATGTACAACGGGCTCTGGATCGTGCGGATCGAGCCCAAGGCCAGCGTTGTACCATGAGTCCCGCGCGCCTCCGGATGGGCCCGGCGGCCCGCGCGGCCGGGCGCGCGATCGCGCTCGCCCTCGCGCTCGCGGCGGGACCGGCCGCCGCGGCCCCGATCGCGGCGCAGGCCGTGGGGGGGGCGCCGGTCGCTGCCCGGCCCGCCCGCGAGTACCGGGCGATCGTCGTCTCCGAGTCGGTGGACGAGGCCGCGATGCTCCGGTTCGGGCCCGACGGACTCCACGTGGAACGCACGCTGCCCGTCGGGATGTCGATCATCGACCCCGATGGCCCGCACGGCGTGGCGGTGGCGCCGAACCAGCGCCACTTCTTCGTCAGCACCGCGCACGGACTGCCGGGCGGCAGCCTCTGGAAGTTCGACGCACGCACCGGCGACCCCGTCGGCCGCGCCGTGCTCGGCCCCTTCCCGGCCACGGTGCAGGTGAGCCCCGACGGCTTCTACGCGTGGGTGGTGAACTTCAACCTCCACGGCGACATGGTGCCGTCCAGCGTGTCCGTGGTGGAGACCGGCGAGATGGTCGAGGTCGCGCGGATCCCGACCTGTACGATGCCGCACGGCTCGCGACTCAACCCGCAGGGCACGAAGCATTACTCGGCCTGCATGATGGACGAGGAACTCGTCGAGATCGATGCGCGGACCTTCACCGTCACGCGCCACTTCTTCCTGACGGCCGGCCGCGAGATGGGGATGCCGGGCACGCCGCCGGCCCGCGGCGCGGCGCACGTCGCGCACGACATGGGCGGGCACGGCATGGAGCCACCCGCCCCCGGCGACGTCGGGTGCTCGCCGACCTGGGCGCAGCCGAGCGCGGACGGCGGTCGCGTCTGGGTCGCGTGCAACAAGTCGAGCGAACTCGTCGAGATCGACGTCGCCTCGTGGACGCTCGTACGGCGATCGCCCGCCGGACCCGGGATCTACAACCTCGCGGTGACGCGGGACGGCACGAAGGTGCTCGCGACGAACAAGCGGGGACAGAGCGTCTCGGTGTTCGATGCCGCGAGCGGGCGCGAGATCGCGCGCATCCCGACCTCGAAGCGCATCGTGCACGGCGTCGCGGTCACCGAGGATGACCGCTATGCGTTCGTGACGAACGAGGGGATCGGCAGCGAGAAGGCGACGGTCGACGTGATCGACCTCGTGGCACTGGTCCGCGTGGCGACGGTCGAGGTGGGACAGCAGGCGGGCGGGATCGACATCGTCCGATAGCCGCGTCGCGACTACCCGGCGTCGCCGGTCCGCCTGCCCCGCAAGGCCCGTCCGCTGCGCGGGCCGCGCGTCCCCTCATGGAACGCCACGGCGCCATTCACCACGGTCGCCGTGAATCCCTCCGCGTAGCGGAACGGGTCGGAGAAGTCCGCACGATCCGCGACCCGCGCCGGGTCGAAGACCACGAGGTCGGCCCAGTGGCCCCGCGCCACCATCCCACGGTCGGAGAGTCCGACCCGCGAGGCCGGGAGCGCCGAGCACTTCCGCACCGCCTCCTCCAGCGAGAGCGTGCCCCGCTCGCGCACGTAGCGCGCGAGGACCCGCGCGAAGCTGCCGCTCCCGCGCGGGTGCGGCACCCCGCGATGGGCGGGTCCGCTCGTCGCCCACGCCCCGCCGTCCGAGGCGACCATCCCCTGCGGATGCCGCAGGATGCGCTCGAGGTTCGCCTCGCTCATCGCGAAACCGATCATCCCGACGCTGGCCGCGTTGCGGCGGAGCATCGCGACGGTGAGGGCGTACGGCTCCGTCCCGCGGGCGGCCGCGTATGCCCCGAGCCGCTGCCCCTCGGCCGGCTTGTCCTCGGCGGCCGAGACGCTGGTGATCTGCACGTTGTCCCAGCCTCCGATGAGCGCGACCTTGTCGCGCATCTCGCGCTGCATCCGTGCCTCCGTCGCCGGGTCGTCGAGCCGCGCGAGGAAGCGAGCCGTGCCGCCGTCCCGCGACCAGACGGGGAAGAGGTTCGTCAGACCGGTCTGGTACGCGAGGTACGGGTAGCGATCGAAGGCGGCGTCCACGCCGGCCGCCCGCGCCGCGTCGAGGCGCGCGAACACCTCGTCGAGCTTCGGCCAGTTGCGCGGCCCCTGCGTCTTCAGGTGGGAGATCTGCAGTCCGCACCCGGCACCGCGCGCGACCGCGATCGACTCGTCGATCGCCTCGAGCAGCCGGTCGTCCTCGTTCCGCATGTGGGTGTGGTAGGCGAGCCGGCGCGGCGCCAAGGGACGGCAGAGCGCGATGAGTTCCTCGAGCGGCGCGAAGGCCCCCGGCGTGTACTCGAGCCCGCTCGAGGCACCGAGGGCGCCATCCCCCAGGGCCGCCTCCACCATCGCGACCATCCGCGCGAGTTCGTCCGGCCGGGCGGCGCGGTCGTCCTCCCCGACCACCGCGCCGCGCACGGTGCCGAGCCCCACCATCGTCCCCACGTTCGTCGCAGGCTGGAGCGCATCGATCGCGGCGAGCAGGTCGCGCACACGAGCGTGGCTCGGCGCTTCGTCCGTCGCGCCCGGGGCGCGCGAGGCGCCATCCGCCCCGCAGACGAAGGTCGTCACGCCCTGACGGACGAGTCCCTCGAGGTTCGGGTCGTCGAACAGCGTGCCGTCGGCGTGGGAGTGGACGTCGACGAAGCCCGGCGCGACGACGCGGTCCCGACAGTCGAGGACGCGGCGGGCCTCGTCGGGCAGCGTCGCCGAGACGGCGGCGATGCGGCCGGCGCGGACCCCGACGTCGGCACGGACGCGCGGGCGCCCGGTCCCGTCCACGACGGTGCCGCCCCGGAGGATCAGGTCGTAGGGCGGTTGCCGGAGTCCGATCAGGGCGGGGGCGCCGATCCGCGAGACGCCGGCGGACAGCGTGGCCTGCACGAACGCGCGTCGCTTCATCGAGGGCTCCGGTGGGATGGCTGCCGGGGACTGGGCTTCATCCGGTCAGCGTGATGCTCACCGGACAGTGGTCGCTCCCGAGCACGTCGGCGTGGATGGCCGCGGCCTTCACCCGCCGGCGCAGTGCCGCCGACACGAGGACGTAGTCGATGCGCCAGCCCACGTTCCGGGCGCGGGCGCCCGATGCGAGGCTCCACCACGTGTAGTGCCCGTTCCCGCTCGTGAAGAGCCGGAAGGTGTCCAGGAACCCCGCCTCGAGGAAGGCCTGGAAGCCGGCGCGCTCCTCGTCGGTGAAGCCCTTCTTGCCGCGGTTCGGCTTCGGGTTGGCGAGATCCAGCTCCGTATGCGCCACGTTCAGGTCGCCGCAGAAGACCACGGGCTTCTTCCGCTCCAGTGCGCGGCAATGCGCGAGGAAGGCCGGATCCCAGCCGCGATGCCGCAACGGCAGCCGGCTGAGGTCGTCCTTCGCGTTCGGCGTGTACACCGAGACGACATAGTGCGTCGCGAACTCGGCCGTCACCACGCGGCCCTCACGTGTCGCGTCCCGCCCCGCGTCGTCGACGAGCGGGAAGCGCCGCGCGATCGCCCGGGGGAAGCCGGTCGTGACCCCGATCGGCGGGGTGCGAGACAGGAGCGCCGTGCCCGAGTAGCCCTTCTTCTCGGCCGCGACCCAGGTGTGGTGGTAGCCACGCGCCTCCCACCCCACCTCGTGCGGCTCGGCCTTCGTCTCCTGCAGGCAGAGCACGTCGGGCCGGTGGCGCGCGACGAGGTCCTGCAGGGCGCCCTTCCGCAGCACGGCGCGCACGCCGTTGACGTTCCACGAGACGATCTTCACGCGCCTGGATCCGGGGTGCGGCGGCCCATCCGGCGGGGCGGCCGCCGCCGTCGGCCGTCCCCGGCGGGAACCTAATGCGCGAGGGGCGGCCCCGCGCCATCGCGGGACCGCCCCCTGCCCTCCACCGGCCGCCGACTAGTAGCGGTAGTGGTCCGGCTTGTAGGGCCCGTCCACCGGCACACCGATGTACGCCGCCTGCTTCTCGGTCAGCTTCGTGAGCTTCACCCCGATCTTGTCGAGATGCAGCCGCGCGACCTTCTCGTCGAGCTTCTTCGGCAGCACGTAGACCTTCTTGCCGTCGTACTTGGTGCCGGAGACGGTCGGCTTGCCCTGCGCCGCGAGGTGCAGGTCGATCTGCGCCACCACCTGGTTGGTGAAGGAGCAGCTCATCACGAACGAGGGATGGCCGGTCGCGCAGCCGAGGTTGAGGAGCCGCCCCTCGGCGAGGATGAGGACCGAGTGGCCGTCGGGGAAGATCCACTCGTCGAACTGCGGCTTGATGTTGTTGCGCTTGATGCCCTTGTAGTTCTTGAGGCCGGCCATGTCGATCTCGTTGTCGAAGTGGCCGATGTTCCCGACGATCGCCTTGTCCTTCATCCGCGCCATGTGCTCGACCGTGATGATGTCGGCGTTGCCGGTGGCGGTGATGAAGATGTCGGCGGTGGAGACGATGTCGTCGAGCGTCGTGACCTGGTAGCCCTCCATCGCGGCCTGCAGCGCGCAGATCGGGTCGATCTCGCAGATCACCACGCGGGCACCCTGGCCCTTCAGCGCCTGGGCCGAGCCCTTGCCGACGTCGCCGTAGCCGAGGACGACGGCGACCTTGCCGGCGAGCATCACGTCCGACGCGCGAAGGATGCCGTCGGTCAGCGAATGCCGGCAGCCGTAGAGGTTGTCGAACTTCGACTTGGTGACCGAGTCGTTGACGTTGATCGCCGGGAAGAGGAGCTTGCCCGCCTGCATCATCTCGTAGAGGCGGTGCACGCCGGTGGTCGTCTCCTCCGAGACGCCCTTGATCGCCTGGCCGACCTTCGTCCACCGCTGCGGATCCTCGGCGATCGTCTTGCGGAGCAGGTCGAGGATGATGCCCCACTCCTCGGGCTCGCTCTTCGCGTCGAACGCCGGGACCTTGCCGGCAGCCTCGAACTCCGTGCCCTTGTGGATGAGGAGCGTCGCGTCACCGCCGTCATCGAGGATGAGGTTCGGGCCGGCGCCGTCGGGCCACATGAGCGCCTGCTCGGTGCACCACCAGTACTCCTCGAGCGTCTCCCCCTTCCACGCGAACACGGGGACGCCGCGCGGCTGGGCGACCGAGCCGTCCTTGCCGACCACGACCGCCGACGCGGCGTGGTCCTGCGTCGAGAAGATGTTGCACGACACCCAGCGCACGTCGGCGCCGAGCTCGGCGAGCGTCTCGATCAGCACCGCCGTCTGGATGGTCATGTGCAGCGACCCCATGATGCGGGCCCCGGCGAGCGGCTTCTTGCCCTTGTACTCGGCCCGGAGCGCCATCAGGCCCGGCATCTCGTACTCGGCGAGACGGATCTCCTGGCGGCCCCATTCGGCGAGCGAGAGGTCCTTCACCTTGAACGGCGGGCGGCCGGTGGCCTTCACGGCGTCGAAGGGGTGGAGCGTCGGGGCGACTGCGGTCATGCGGTCCTCGAGGAAGACGGTAGGGAAGGAGGAGGGAATGGACGGGCCTGGGTCAGACGGACAACACCGCGGCGAACAGCGTCGGCCCCTTCGCCTGCGGTGCGGCGGGGAGCGCGTGGTGACGGATGGTGCGGAACCCGGCGTCGGACGACCAGCCGACGAGCTGCTCCGGCGCGAAGCCCAGCCAGACATGGCCCATCGACTGCCGGTACTCCTCGCGGTCGTGCGGGAGCATGTCGACGAGCACGAGGCGCCCCGTGCCCGGCCGCAGCGTACGGCGGACCTCGGCGAGCGCGACCGACGGGTCGGCGACGAAGTGGAGGACGAGGGAGAGGACCGCGACATCCAGCGCGCCGTCCTCGATGGGGAGCGACTCGAGCGCGCCCTCGCGGAGCTCGACGTTGCCGGCGCTCGCGAGCCGCGCGCGCGCCGCCCGCAGCATCGCCGCCGATTCGTCCACCCCGATCACCGCACGCGCGAACGGGGCCATGACCTCGGACAGCTGGCCGGTGCCACAGCCGAGGTCGCCGACCGTCGCCGACGGGTCGAGGAGCCCCACGAGCGCGAACAACTCGGTGCGCGCCCCGAAGAGCTCCGTGCGGACACGGTCCCACTGGCCGGCCGAGCTCGCGAAGAAGGCCTGCGAGCGCGTCTCGCGCTCCGCCAGCACGCCCTTCAGCCGCGCCGCGTCACGCGGCGCGGTCGGCAGCGCGAGCGCCTCGTCGCGGACCGCGGTCCAGAGGCGGCGCGTCCCCGCGTCGAGCGCCCGCGCATCGTGCCGGTACCGGTTGGACGTGCCCTCCACCCGCGCCGAGACCCAGCCCCCGTCGGCCAGCACCTTGAGGTGCCGGCTCACCGTGGACTGGGGCAGCTGCAGCACCGCGCGGAGCTCCGATACCGTCAGCTCGTGCCGCTCCAGCAGGAGCAGCAGGCGCGTCCGGATCGGATCCGCGAGGGCGGACAGGCGGTCGTGGAGGCTGGGTCGCTTCATCCGTATATCCGGATGAAAGGTTAGTCCACACCTCTCCGCCCGTCAACCCCGCCGCCGCCACCAGGAGAGGGCGGCGAGGACCGCGGCGATCGTCAGCACCTAGTGGCGGGCGTACACGGGCTGGACCGGCCGGGCGCTCTCGCCGAGCACGGCCACGAGCTTCTGCAGCTGCGCGAGCGAGACCACGATCGGTCGGGCCCGGACGGTCCACTTCACGCCTTCGCTGCACGGCGGGGTCGTCAGCGACCCGTGATAGGTGTAGATCGGCTCCGCCTCGCCCGGATGGTCCCCGAGGAGCGCGGCGAGGTCGATCGGCTCACCGACCCGGATGCTGTCCCCCTCGGCCCGCGGCAGGCGCGCCGCGAGCCGTTCGAACGCCGCGTTGTCCTCGGGCCCGACAGTGATGAAGATGCCGAGCACCGCGAGTTCGCCCTTGGCGTTCTTGTGGACGAGGTGCAGCTCCGCCGGGTACGCCTTCCCGCCCACGGTGTGCTCGCTGGGGTGGTGGAAGTGGAACTGGACCGCATTGAAGTGCCCGCCTTCGGCGACCAGGTCGCTCGGGCGCTCGAGAGCGGCCTGCACGGTGTGCCCGTTGTGGAAGAGGACGAAGGGCGTGGGCGAGAAGTGCTCCTCGATGCGCGCGCGGTGCGCGGCGACGGCCCCGCCGAGGTCGATCGGCGACTGCTCATGGCCGGCGGCGCAGACGCTCCATGCCGGGTCGAGCCGAGCCCACGCGCCAGGCCCACTCGGGCCCTCATAGGTCCAGTGGGCGCCGTGACCGGCGGCAGGGGACGGATGGCCGGCGGACGGGCCGGTATGGTTCGCAGCAGGGGCGGCGTGCCCCTGGGCGGCGAGCGGACCCGCGGCAAGGACGAGGGTGGCGGCGAGCACGGCGCGGCGCATCGGTGGACTCCGGTCGGGTGTGAGACTTCCTCCGATGAGTCTCGGCGGGACACGGCGGGCCTTGAGGACGGCATCACCAGCTGACAGGCGGCGTACCGCCCGGGTCGGCGCGGAACCGTTCAGGACTGGCCGCGCTCCAGCGCCGTGGTGTTCGCCGCGAGCGCCGCGCCCACGTAACAGTGCATCCCGACGTGCGTCAGCCGTGCCCGGCGCACGTGGCGTCGGTACGTCTCGGGACTGCGGTGGTGCCAGTCATGCCGATCGCCCTCGATCGCATCCTCGGTCGTGTACGCCTCCAGGTACGTCACGCCGCCGAGCAGCTGCGCGATGGCCGCGAGCCCCGGACCGAGCTCCCCGTCCGGGACATAGTGGAGGACATCGCACACGACGATGAGGTCGAACGGGCCGCGGAGGCCGAGCGCCGCGAGCGTCCCGAACGACCCGCGCACGATGCCGCGGCGGCGGCCGAAGCGGCGGACCGCGTACTCGCTTGACTCGACACCCACGTATCGCACACCGGGCCGCAGGCGGCGCAGGTGCGCCCGCCACGGACCCTCGCCGCAACCGACGTCGAGCACGGACCGGATGGGCCGCTCGAGGAGCGACTCCGCGATGCCGGTGACGAGCCGGACCTTCCGCGCGACCGCCGCCGGCGTGATCACGCGGCGGGCGGGATCGTGATACCAGCGATGGAAGTAGTGCGCATCGTACGCCTTCGTCCCGCTCACGGCGCTGCCCCGGCCGCCCGCAATGCCCGGACATCGGCGAGCACGCGGCCCGTGCGGTCGGTGAGGGCCAGCCGCACCATGCCGCGGCCGAGCTGGGCGCCGGTGAGCGACCCGTACCGGTCGCGCAGGACGCCCAGCCCGACGGCGCGCGCGGCGCCGAGCACCGCGTCGGTCGTGATCGCGAAGACGCGCTCCCCGAGCCGGAACTCCTCGCGGTCGCTGCCGGTGACGAACGCCGGCTGCGCGACGAGCCACGGCA
>JAIBBJ010000212.1 GCA_019694735.1 Gemmatimonadaceae bacterium
GGCCGGCCGGTGGCTCGCGGCCCACGGCGCCCGCGCCGCGATCGACATCAGCGACGGCCTCGCCGGCGACGCCGCGCACCTCTCGGCCGCGAGTGGCGTGGCCTGCGTACTCGACCTCGGGGCGCTGCCCTGCGCGCCGGACGTCGCGCCCGAGGCGGCGCTCGCGAGCGGTGAGGAGTATGAGCTCCTCGTCGCCGCGCCCGCGCTCGACGTGCGCGCCTTCCGCGAAGCGTGCGGGGGGCTCGCGCTCACGCCGGTGGGGCGCTGCCGGGCCGCCGCGCCGGCCGCCGCGGCCGAGGGTGCGCCCGGGACCGTCCGTGCGGGCCTCCCCCACGTCACCGTCGAGCGCGGCGGCGTCCCCGTCGCGCTGCCGCGTGCGCACGACCACTTCACGGGCGCCCCGCGATGATCGCGACCCTCCGCGCGGCCCTCGTGCTGCTCAACTTCTTCGTCGCCACCTGCATCTTCGGCGGCTCGGTGCTCGTCGCCGCCTTCCTGCGCGTGAAGGACCGGCCGGGCTCCGTCTATGACTGGGCCCCGCGCTGGTGGGGCATCACGCACCTCTTCTGGGGCGGGGCCCGCGTCGTCGAGCACGATGCCCACCACAAGCAGGGCGCGCAGCACATCTTCGTCGCCAACCATCTCGGCAACTTCGACGTCTTCGCGCTCGCCGCGAAGCTGCCGTGGATCAAGTTCGTCGCCAAGGCCGAGCTGTTCCGCATCCCGCTCTTCGGTCCGGCGATGCTGCGCGCGGGGATGATCCCCATCGAGCGCGCCAACCGGAAGGCGGCGTTCAAGAGCTACGAGAGCGCCACCGAGCGCATCCAGCGCGGCGCCTCGGTCGCGGTGTACCCCGAGGGCACGCGCGGCTACGAATACGCGCTGCGCCCCTTCAAGAAGGGCCCCTTCGTCCTCGCGATCCAGGCGCAGGCGCCGGTGGTGCCGGTGCTGGTATACGGTGCCCTCGATGCCCAGCGGAAGGGGGAGTTCAAGGTCCATCCCACGACGCTGCATCTGCACTACCTGCCCGCCATCCCCACCGCCGGGCTGACGTACGACGACCGCGACGCGCTCGCCCGCCGCACCTACGAGGCGATGGCCGAGTGCCTCCGGACGCGGTATGGCGTGGAGTCCCCGCCCTACAAGCCCGGCTGACCCGCGGCCGCTATCTTGCATCCCACCTCCTCTCATCATCCCCTCTCGACCATGTCCGCCTCCACGATCATCGGCATCCAGGCCCGCGAGATCCTCGACTCCCGCGGCAATCCCACCGTCGAGGCTGACGTCATCCTCGAGGACGGCACCTACGGCCGCGCCGCGGTCCCGTCGGGCGCGTCCACCGGCGAGCATGAGGCCAACGAGCTCCGCGACGGCGATGCCAAGCGCTACCTCGGCAAGGGGGTGCGCAAGGCGGTGGACAACGTCCACAAGCACATCCAGCCGGCGCTGATCGGGCTCGATGTCGTCGAGCAGATGGAGATCGACCGCACGATGCTCGCCCTCGACGGCACGAAGACCAAGGCGAAGCTCGGTGCCAACGCGATGCTCGCCGTCTCGATGGCCGCCGCGCGCGCGGCCGCCGCCAGCGTGGACCTCTCGCTCCACCGCTACCTCGGCGGCCCGCTCGCCCGCACGCTCCCCGTGCCGCTGATGAACATCCTGAACGGCGGCGCGCACGCCACCAACACGGTGGACTTCCAGGAGTACATGATCGTGCCGGTCGGCGCGGGCAGTTTCTCCGAGGCGCTCCGGATGGGCACCGAGGTCTTCCACGCCCTCAAGAAGGTGCTCGTCAAGAAGAAGCTCTCTACCGGCGTCGGCGACGAGGGCGGCTTCGCCCCCGACCTCAAGAGCGACGAGGATGCGCTGATGGCGGTGATGGAGGCCATCGAGGCCGCCGGCTACGAGCCCGGCACCGAGATCGCCATCGCCCTCGACTGCGCCGCCAGCGAGCTCTTCGCGAAGGGGAAGTACACCTTCAAGAAGTCCGGCGCCGGCACGAAGACGGCCGAGGAGATGGTCGAGATGTACGCGAGGTGGTGCAGCAAGTACCCCATCGTCTCCATCGAGGACGGCCTCGCGGAGGGCGACTGGGCGGGCTGGAGCCACATGACCGACGCGATCGGCGACCGTGTGCAGCTCGTCGGCGACGACCTCTTCGTGACCAACGTCGAGTTCCTCGCCCGCGGCATCGAGGAGGACGTGGCCAACGCGATCCTCGTGAAGGTCAACCAGATCGGCACCCTCACCGAGACGCTCGAGACCATCGAGATGGCCGGTCGCAACGGCTACCGTTCCATCATCTCGCACCGCTCGGGCGAGACCGAGGACACCTTCATCGCCGACCTCGCGGTCGCCACCAACGCCGGCCAGATCAAGACCGGCTCGGCGAGCCGCACCGACCGCATCGCGAAGTACAACCAGCTGCTCCGCATCGAGGCCGAGCTCGGCGCCCACGCCGAGTTCCCGGGCGGCGCGATCTACGGCATCGGCGGCTGACGTGCCGCCGGCCCGGGGCGCGCGCGGTGGGGCCGGGGGCGGGCGCGCCTCCGGCGGGCGCGCGCCCGGCGGGCCCCTCACCACCAAGCAGATCATCGGCCGCGTCGTGCTCGTCTCGGCGGCCGTCGGCGTCGTCGCGTTCGCCGTGCAGGGCGGGGAATTCGGCACCACCGACCTCTTCCGCCTGCGCGGCCAGATCGCCCGCGAACAGGCCGTGGTGGACTCGCTCCAGCGCGTGGTGGACCGGCTGAAGGTCGAGAAGAAGGCGATCGAGACCGACCCGGCGACCCAGGAACGGATCGCACGCGAGGAGTTCGGGATGGTGAAGGGGGAGAAGGAGATCCTCTACCGATTCACGGACACGGTCCCGCCACCAGGGTGAGGAGTCGCGCCATGGCCTCCCGGACGCCGGTCGGACCGCGGCGGATGGTCGGTGGGCGTCCCAGACTGCGGTGACCTGCGTCGCTTGCCGCCCCCCGTCACGGCCGCGAGCTTTCGCTCCGTGATGCGCCGCCCGGTCCGCCGCCAGCTCGCGCCCCTCCTCCTCCTGCTCGTCGCGGCGCTCGGCAGCTGTGGCCGCGAGCCGATGGGACCGGGAGCCGGCCGCGTGAGCGCCCCGCTCGCCCTCGCCCCCCGCCTTCCGGCCGCCGCCCGCGCGGCCGACGGGTCGAGCCTCGTCGCCTTCGACCGCGTCCGCCTCGTGCTGCGGCGCTCCGACGGGTCGGTGGCCCTCGACCGGGAGTCCGACTTCCCGTCCACCGCGGACTCGATCGCGCTCACGCTCACGGTCCCGCTCGGCCCGGCGGCGACCGAGGCCGGCGAGGCGCTCTCGCTGACGCTGCGGCTCATCGACGCCGCAGGCGACACGGTCTTCCGAGGCGGGCCATCGCCGGTCTTCGCCGCCGCCCGGGGCGGCACGGTAACCGAGCCGGTCGTCGTGCCGCTCACCTACACCGGTCCCGGCGCCAGCGCGACCCGGGTCGTGGTCTCCCCGACGTTCGCCACGCTCGTCGCGGGCGCGCAGCAGGCCTTCACCACCCAGGCCTTCGACGCGCAGAACACCCTGCTCCCGGGCACCCCCGTCCGCTTCCGGAGCCTCGACACCTCGGTCGTCACCATCACCGACGCCGGCGTCGCCACCGCGCGCGGCGTCCGCGGCAGTGCGCTGATCGTCGCCGAGCTCTACACGGGGCCGTCCGACAGCGTGCCGGTCGCCGTCATCCTGCCGGCGTCTCGGATCCAGGTCGTCAGCGGCAATGCGCAGACCGGCGTCGCCGGCGCCGCGCTCGCCCAGCCGGTCGTCGCGCGCGTGCTCGCCGCGGACGACGTCCCCGTCGCGAACGTGCGCGTGGACTTCACGGCGGGGCAGGGCGGGCAGGTCAGCCTCTCGCCCGTCTTCTCCAATGCCAGCGGCGATGTCGTCACCACCTGGCAGCTCGGCCCCGGGGCGGGCGCGCAGACCCTCGTGGCATCCGCGGTCGGGCTCACGGGGAGTCCGCTCACCTTCACCGCGACGGCCACCGCTGGCGCGGCGACGCAGCTCGCGTTCAGCGTCGCCCCCACCACGGCAACGGCGGGCCTCCCCATCGCGCCCGCCTTGGTCGTCGAAGCGCGCACCGCGGGCGGCCTCCTCGCCACCGGGTTCACCGACAGCGTCACCGTCGCCTTCAATACGAACGTCGTCGGCGGCACGCTCGCCGGCACGCGCACGGTCGCGGCCGTCGGCGGCGTCGCGACCTTCGCCGGCCTCTCGATCGACATCGCCGGCGGCGGCTATTCCCTCACCGCGACCTCGGGCGCCCTCACCCCGGCGACGACCGCCGCGTTCACCGTGCTGCCGGGGGCTGCCACCGCGCTCGCCTGGCTGCAGCAGCCGGCGGGCGGTGTGCCCGGTGTCGCGCTCCTGCCGTCCCCGAGCGTGCGCGCCGTGGATGCG
This sequence comes from Gemmatimonadaceae bacterium, assembly GCA_019694735.1. Lineage (GTDB taxonomy): Bacteria > Gemmatimonadota > Gemmatimonadetes > Gemmatimonadales > Gemmatimonadaceae > Pseudogemmatithrix. The sequence goes on from JAIBBJ010000212.1 coordinate 4,436, forward strand.
TTCGGCAACACCGCCACGGGCTACGCCGGCACCATCACCATCGCCATCGGCGCCAATCCGGGCGGCTCGACGCTGGGTGGCACGACCAGCGTGGCTGCGGTCAGCGGCATCGCGACCTTCCCCGGCCTCGTGCTCGGCGTCGCGGGCAGCGGCTACACGCTCGTCGCGAGCGCCGCCGGGCTCGGCGGCGCCACCTCCGCACCGTTCACGCTCGGCGCCGCCGTGAACAGCTGGACCAACGCCGCGGGCGGCTTCTGGAGCGTCGCCGCCAACTGGAGCCTCGGGCACGCGCCCACGGCCGCGGAGATCGCCGAGGTCGTGCTTCCTGGCACCTACGGCATCTCGCTCGACGTGGACCCGACGGTGGCCGAACTGCGGATCGGCACCGGCGCGAGCGGCACGCAGACCCTCTCCACCAGCGGGGCCCGCACCCTGACCGTCGTGGACGGCATGACCATCGGGCCGCGCGGCGCGGTCGTGCTCGGCGTCAGCACCCTCGCCGGCACCGGCACCGTCGTCGTGGACGGTGCGCTCACGCTGTACAGCTCCACCATCGCGCCCGCGCTCGCCCTGCGCGGCACGATGTCGGTCTCCGGCAACAGCGCGCTCACCGGGGCGCTGAGCACCACGGCGGCCGCCCTGCTGCGCATCGGGCAGGCCGACGGCTGCTGCGGCACGGCGACGTTCACCGTCGCCAACGGCTTCACGAACGCCGGCACCATCGAGATCACGAACCAGTACACCATCGGCTACGCGGCGCGCCTCGTCGTCACGGCCGGCATCCTCGTCAACGCTCCCGGCGGCACGATCGCGGCACTCGGTGGCCAGACGCCCGGCGGCGCGCGGACCCTCACGGCCGCGCTCGACAACCAGGGCGCGCTCCTCGTGCGCGTGCCGCTCCTCGTGGACCGGGCCAGCGCCCCGCACACGAACGACGGCGTGATCGACGCCGACAGCGCGTCCCTCACCATCGCCGGCGCGGCGAGCCTCACCAACCGTGGCCAGGTCCGCATCGGCACCGGCATGACCGTCGCGATGAGCGGCGGCATCCTCTCCCAGGAGGGCACCTTCGTGGGCGACGGCACGCTGGCGCTCACCGCCGTGTCGTTCGCGCTCTCGGTGCCGTTCACCAACGCCGTCACCGCGCTCACGCTCTCCAGCAGCACCGTCGTCGGGCCGGCCGCGCTCACCAACGCGGCCGGGCGGACGCTCACGCTCGTGTCGAGCGCGGTGCAGGCCCCCTTCGCCAACGAGGGGCTGCTGGTCGCCAGCGGCGCCTCGTCGATCACCGCGGCCTTCGCCAACGTCGCGGGCGCCGTCCTGCGCGTCGGGCAGGTGGACGGCTGCTGCGGCACCGCGAACCTCACCATCACCAGCGGCTTCTCGAACTTCGGCACGATCGAGCTCAGCAACGCCTTCACCGTCCCCTACGCGGCGCGGCTCGCCGTCACCTCGGGCGCGCTCGTGAACCAGCCCGGCGCGACCATCGCCGCGCTCGGCGGCCAGACGCCCGGCGGCACGCGCACGCTCACCGCGCTCCTCGACAACCGTGGCGACCTGGTCGCCCGCGTTCCGCTGACCATCGACGCGGCCGGCGTCGCGCACCAGAACACGGGCACCATCGACAGCGACAGCGCGAACATCACCCTCACGCTGCCGGGCGGCTCGAGCTTCACCAACAGCGGCGTCATCCGCGTCGCGTCGGGCCGGACCCTGCTCGTGAACCAGGGCACCTTCACCCATGCCGGCAGCTTCGTCGGTACCGGCGGCTTCTCGCTCGGCGGCACCACGCTCGTGCTCGACCAGCCGCTCTCCACGGCGACCACCGCGGTGTCGCTGCAGAACCTCACGGTCACGGGCCCGGGGACCCTGACCAACGCCGCCGGCCGGAACTCGCAGTTCCTCAACACGACCATCGCGACCCCGTTCGTGAACGCGGGCACCATGGTGGTCTCGGGCACCTCCGCCTTCAACGGCCCGGTGAGCAACCTCCCCGGCGCGACGCTGCGCGTCGCCCAGCTCGACGGCTGCTGCGGCACCGCGGCCCTCACCGTCGCCGATGGGTTCATCAACGAGGGCCTGATCGAGCTCTCGAACCAGTTCACGATCGCCTACGCCGCCACGCTCAACGTCACCAACGGCACCCTGGTGAACGCCCCGGGCGCGACGCTGGCCGCGATCGGCGGCCAGACGCCCGGCGGGGCGCGCACCCTCGGCGCGATGCTCGACAACGAGGGGACGCTCGACGTGCAGGTCCCGCTCACCATCAGCCGCCCCTCGTCGCAGCACACCAACAACGGCCAGATCACGCTCACCACGGGCTCGCTCACCGTCACGCAGACGGGGACGGCGCCGAGCTTCGTGAACACGGGGTCGATGGACATCGCGGTGGGCCGCCTCGTCACGCTCACCGGCGGCACCTTCGTCAACGACACCGATGGCCTCGTGCAGGGCGCGGGCGCGCTGTCCCTCTCCAATGTCGCGGCGCAGTTCCCTGGCGGCCTGCCAGGGGTCGCCAGCTGGGCGATGACGAACTCCACCGTGACCGTGGACGCGCCGCTGTCCACCGCCGCGATCTCGCTCCTGGTCGTGGGTTCGACGCTCAACGGCACCGGCTCGCTCGAGGTCGCCGGCGGCACCACGCTCGCCCTGTCGAACAGCACCGTGACGCTGCCGGTCGCGGTGGATGGCACCCTTACCGCCTCCGGCACGGTCAACCTCTCGGGCGCGCTCACCACGACGCCCACCAGCCTCATCCGGGTCGCGCAGTCCGACGGCTCCACCGGCACTGCCCACCTCACCGTCGCGAACGGCTTCACGAACCTCGGCGCCATCGAGCTCGCGAACGACTACACGGTCGCGTACAACGCGCAGCTCACGGTCAGCAGCGGCACGCTCGTCAACGCGCCCGGCGCCTCCATCGCCGGCCTCGGTGGGCAGACCCCCGGCGGCACGCGCACGCTCACCCTCGCGCTCGACAACCAGGGCA
>JAIBBJ010000220.1 GCA_019694735.1 Gemmatimonadaceae bacterium
CGCCGTGCCACCCGAGGCGCCCACGCCGTGCGACGCGCGCGGCGCGCTGCGCATCCTGCCGCCCCGCCCGCGCGCGACCCCGGCGCCGCCGAGCGGCGCGGCGCGCGCCGACGCCCGCGTGACCGCGCTCGCGCCAAGCGCCCCCCCGGCCGGCGCGACGATGCAGTGCAAGGACGGCACCTGGCTCACGGGGGCCCGCGACGCCGCCCGGTGTGCCGCCAACGGTGGGCTCGGCGTCATGCTGCCCGAACGGACCCCGGCCCCCGCCCGGCCCCCCGACTGACCCCCTCCCATCCCGGCGGGTGTATAGTTGAACGGGGGTCCGTGCCGTCCGGCGCGGACCCCCGCGACACTTCGGCCCCCCCGGCCCGTAGATGCGAGTACCCTCCCCTCGACCTGCGTGCGATTCCGACGCTTCCTCACCGCCTGCTGGGCCGCGGCAGTCCTGGCGGTCCTCGGCTGGTACCTGCTCCATCCGGACCACTTCACGGCCGAGCGCTTCGAGGCGGTGCTGCGCGGATGGGGCCCGTGGGCGTTCGCGGGCTTCGTCGTCGCGTCGCTGGTCCGGGGGATCCTCCTCATCCCCAGCACTCCGGTGGTGATCGCGGGTGGCGCGTTCTTCCCCGAGGCGCTGCCGGCGGTGCTCGTCATCTCGATGCTCGGGATCGTCGGCTCGGCGAGCCTCCTCTATCGCTTCCCGGGCTTCGCGGGATACGATAGGGTGTTGGAGGCGAAGTACCCGGAGAAGCTCGCCCGTGTCCGGGCGCGCCTCGAGGGACCCGGGGCGATGTGGTTCGTGGCCGGCTGGGCGTTCTTCCCGGTCGTCCCCACCGACCTCATCTGCTACGCGGCGGGGTTGGTGCGGATGCCGTACCGGCGGATGATCACGGGGATCATCATCGGCGAACTGCCGCTGGTGACCGCGTACATCCTGCTCGGGACCAAGCTGTCGGGATTCCTCCCCATCTGAGGGGCGCGATGATCGAGCACATCAAGCACATCAAGACGTCGGGGACCATCGTCCGGAGCTCGCCGTTCCTGATCTCGCGGCTGCTCCGCGCAATCGACTTCCGGCGCGCCCGCACGGTGGTGCAGCTCGGCGTCGGCACCGGCTGCATCACGCGCGCCCTGCTCAAGAAGCTGCACCCCGACGCCCGGTTGCTCGGGCTCGAGCTGAACCAGGTGTTCGTCGAGGAGAACCGCGACCTGCAGGATCCGCGGCTCCATCTCGTGCAGGGCTGCGCCAGCGCGCTGCCGCGCTTCGCGCGCGAGCACGGGCTCGGCGAGGTGGACTACATCGTCTCCAGCCTCCCGCTCGCCATCATGAACAAGGCGATCGTCGAGCGCATCCTCCGCGACGCCGGCCGCCTGCTCGCACCGCACGGGATGTTCCTGCAGTACCAGTATTCGCTCTCGCAGCGCCGCGCCCTCGAGCGCCGCTTCCGCGAGGTCAAGGTGGGCTTCACGCTCGCCAACATCCCGCCGGCGTTCGTCTACGAGTGCACCCCGGAGCTTCCCGCGGCCCCGGCCGCCGGGCGGCGCGCCGCGGCGCGCTGATCCGGAGGAGCGGGGCGGCGGGTCGCCGCCCGCCGCTCCTCCCGGGCCGTCATCGGCCCGGTGGAACCGACGCCGTGAACGGCGTGCGTACCGCGCGCGCCGTGCCGACCCACTCCACCGCGAGGCCCCGCGCCGCGAGCCGTGCGACGAGCGCGTCGAGTTGCGGCCGCAGCGCCGGCCGGCCCACGAGCGGCGCGGCGTCGAGCCAGCGGTGGGTCGGCGCGTACACCGCGAGCGCACCCGGCACGTCCGGCAGGTCGAGCGGCTCCACCCAGAGCGAGTCGGCGCCCACCCGCACCCAACGCGCGGTGGTGACCGTGGTGGCGCGCGCGGTGGCCGGCGCGGCGCCGAGCATCGCGCGCACGTTGCGCGCCGCGCCGGGCGCGACGACGAGCGGGAGCCGCTCGTGCGCGAACCAGCGCACGCCGCCGTTGCCGGGGGTCGGCAGGGTGACGATGCCGAGCGCGACGCGCGTCCCCGGGGCGGCGCGCCGGAGCATCGCGGCCACCTTCGCCGCCGCCCCCTCGGCCTGCCCCGTCTCGATCAGCGCCCACTGACCGCCGACCCGCACGGCCGCCCCCACCCCGACCCAGGGCACGAAGGCCGCGAAGTCGGGCGTCACGAGGGTCGCGCTGTCGGGCGCCGCGTCCCACATCGGCTTCCGTTCGCTCGCCACGTAGCGCGTGACGATCGAGTCGGCGATCGCGAACGAATCGGCCGGGGCCGGTGCGTTGGCCGTGACGGCCAGGAGCGTCATCCGCTTGTAGGGACGTCCCACACGGCGCACATCGCGCTGCCGCGCGACGAGCGCACCGCCGGCGACCGGTGCCCAGCCCGAGAACCAGGTCTCGACCTCCTGCACGCCCCACGGCGCGAGCCCGAAGTCGTTGTCCTCGTCCGCGCGGAAGCGGACCATGGCGAGCAGCCCGTCGGTGCGGCGGATCGCCCAGGTCGCGGGGAAGCCATCCACCGTCGCGGCGACGCGCGCGTGGCGCACGCCGTCGATGACGGTGTCCGGCAGGGCGCGCAGGTCGGCGGCCTCGCGGGCGAGCAACAGGGTACGCTCGGGCGCGAACGCCCACAGCTCACGGCGCTCGTCCACGTACGCGAGGTTGAGCGTCGTGAGGCTCACGGCGCCGTTCGGTGCGGTCAACGCGCGCCCGCCCACGGTGTCGCGCACGATGTCCACCGCAGCGCCGGCCGGCAGGAAGGTGCGCGTGTTCCGCCAGAGGTTCGCGGCGTAGTCGCGGAGCTCGACGTTGCGCTCGTACGACGGCGCGTCGGCGAACGGATGCTCGCCGAGGTTCGTGCGGAGCCACTGCGTGACGACGTCCATCCGGATGGTGCGGATGGCGCGGAGCGCGGCCTCGCCGCCCTGCGCGGCGATCGCCGAGTCGACGATCGCTTTCGGGTCGGGACGGCGCGGCGCCTGCGCCGCGAGCGCGCCAGGAAGGAGGAGCAGGACGAGTGGACGGAAGGAGCGGAGGCGACGCATCAGGGGGAGGAAGAGGAGGTGACGGCGGGGGTGTCCCACCGTACGGACCGCGGCGCCACCGGTGCCACGGCCTGCGCAGCGGCATCGCCGAGCGGTGCGCCGGGCGGGACGAGCCGCGCGTCGGGACCGCACCCCGGGGCTCGGCCGGACCCACCACCCCAGCCGATGCACGACGGGGCGCGGCCAGCCGGCCGCGCCCCGTCCCCGTCCGCCCGCGTCCGCGGACCTCAGCCGTTCGCGCGCGCGAACTCCCGCTGCAGCGTGGCCATCATCTCGCCGCGCTTGTCGAACAGCCGCTTCAGCTTGCGCGGCTTGCGCCTGGCGAGCGCGTAGCTGGTGAGGATCGGCAGCGCGATCGTCGAGTCGAGGTAGCACACGACCGCGTCGGGGAGCTTGTCGGGGTCGATCTTGCCCCAGCTCACCGCCTCGGCGGGCGTCGCGCCCGAGAGGCCGCCGGTGTCGGGGCGCGCGTCCGTGATCTGCAGGAAGTAGTCGTGCCCCTTCTCGTCGATGCCGAGCACCTCCTGGATCTGGGGCTCGGTCTGGAGCGCGAAGTTCTTGGGGCTGCCGCCGCCGGCGATGAGGACCCCGCTCGCGCCGCCGGACCGCTTGGCGTGCAGCACGATGCTCGCCGTCTCGTTCACGTCGCGGTTGGGGTCGATGACGCAGGTGCCGCCCTCGAGCGCGAGGGCGGCGACGTTCATGCCGATGGACGAGTCACCCGGCGAGCTCGTGTAGATCGGCACGCCGCAGCGGTAGGCGGCCGCGAGGAGCGACTTCTGCGGGATGCCGAGTGCCTTCTCGCGCTCCACGAGGTACTTGCCGCAGAGGTGGTGGAACTCGGCCGACGACATCGCGCGCTGGAACTCGGGCGCCCGGATGATCTTCCGGAAGAACGCGTCGGTGGAGAGCAGGACGTCGTAGTCGAAGAAGATGTCGTAGATGCGGACGACGCCCTCCTCGCGCAGCAGCGTGTCCGACGCCTGCGGGTTACCGCGGTGCATCGACAGCCCGAGGCCGAAGTGCGCGTCGTGATAGAGGTTCGCACCGGTGGAGATGATCCAGTCGACGAAGCCGGCCTCCATCAGCGGGATGATGGTGCTCATGCCGAGGCCGGCCGGCGTGAGCGCGCCGGTGAGCGTCATCCCGACGGTGACGTCCTTCTCGAGCATCAGCTGCGTGAACAGGTGGCACGCCTCGCGGAGGCGGCCCGAGTTGTAGCTCTGGAAGGCGCCGTCCACGAGCTGGACCACCGTCTCCGTGCCGTCGAGCTTGCGCGGGTCGATCTTCCTTCCGCGGAGCAGCGGGCTCGTCGCCTTGGTGCCGACGCGGTGGCCCTTGGCCTCGCGCTGCTCGGCCGCGCGCTTCTGCTGCGACTTGTCGCCCGCCGCGCTGGCGCGCTGCGCCTTCCCGTCGCCGTGGCGCGACGCCTTGAAGCCGCCCCGCGCCCGCTCCGCCCCCTTCTTCGCCGCCATCGTCTGCCTCTCCGCCCGGTCACGGGCCACTGGTGGATCCTGCGGCTCGCAATCTAGCGGCTCAGAGGCGCGGGGCGCTCGACCCTTCCTCGCCGGCGCGCTTCCGCGCCGTGCGCAGCTGCAGGTCGTACGCCTGCTCGACCACGCGCGCCGCCTCGTGGGGGTCGTCGGTCACGACCATCAGGTCCATGTCCCCCGGCGAGATCTTGCGCTCCGCCAGCACACGGCTGTTGAGCCAGCGCACGAGCCCGGCCCAGTAGTGCGTCCCGAACAGCACGACCGGGAATTGCGAGATCTTGCCGGTCTGGATCAGGGTGAGCGCCTCGAAGAGCTCGTCGAACGTCCCGAAGCCGCCGGGGAAGATGATGAACGCCGACGAGTACTTGATGAACATCGTCTTGCGGACCGCGAAGTAGCGGAAGGCGACCGCGGTGTCCACGTACGGGTTCGTGCCCTGCTCGAACGGCAGCTCGATGTTGCAGCCGATGCTCGGAGCGCCGGCGAGGCGCGCCCCCTTGTTGGCGGCCTCCATGATGCCGGGGCCGGCGCCGGTGATGATCGAGAAGCCGCGCGCCCCGAGGAGCCGCGCGACCTCGACTGCGGCGAGGTACTGCGGGTCGTCCGGATGCGTGCGCGCCGAGCCGAAGATGGAGACGCCCTTCTCCACCTTCGCGAGCTTGTCGAAGCCCTCGATGTACTCGGACATGATGCGCATCACGCGCCACGGGTCGGTGGAGCGGAAGTCCGACTTGGGGCCGCCGTACTGGAGGAGCTTCGCGTCCTCGGTGAGGGCCCAGGCGAAGTCGCCGATCGCGTCGTCGGTCGCGGCCCGCGGGAGGATCTCCTCCTTCAACGCGGCGAACCGCCCCGACGCGCGGCGCCCCTCCTCGACGCGGGCCTTGTAACCCGCCACCGCGGCATCCGACGCCGCGGCGAGCGTCGTCGCATCCACCGGCTTGCCGCTCGCGGCCCGCGCCGCCTTCCGCTTCGGCGCCGCCGCCCGCGGAGCGGACGTCGCACCGCCCTGCGCCGCGCGGCCCTGCTTCCCACGCTTGGGTGCCATAGGGAGAGGAAACTACCTTGCGGCGTGTCCTGCGTCATCCTGGTCGCCGACGGCGCCCGCCCCGACACGCTGCGCGCGGCGATGGACGCCGGACACCTGCCGGCGCTCGACGCCCTGCGCCGCGCCGGCGGCGCGCACGACGTCACCTCCGTCTTCCCGTCCGTCACCGGTCCGGCGTGGGTCCCCTTCCTCACCGGGCGGCATCCGGGCACCGTCGGCATCCCGGGCATCCGCTGGTGGGACCGCACCGGCGCGCGCGCGTACGCGCACGGCACCGCGCGCAGCTACGTCGGCTTCGAGGCGCTGCGGCAGGACGGTGACCTCGACCCGGCGGTGCCGACGCTCTTCGAGCTGGCCGAGCGGCCGCTCGCCGCGCTCACACCCCTCGGACGCGGGCTTCCCGACGGCGCGCGCCTCGGCACCGCGATCCACCACTGGCCCCGCCTCGCGTGGACGCACTTCCGCGGCGACATCGCCGGATGGCTGCGGCTCGAGCGGGCGCTCGCCGCGCAGGTCGCCGACCGCGTGGATGCCGGGCGGCCGGACCTCGTCGTCTTCGGGCACCAGTGCATCGACAAGCTCTCGCACCTGCGCGGCCATGGAGCGCCGGAGGTCCTCGAGGCGCTCCGCCTCGTGGATGCGATGGCCGCGCGCCTCGCGGACGACGCGGCGCGACGTGGGGACCCGCTGCACCTCATCGTCGTGAGCGACCACGGCCACTCCCCGGTGACCGGTCACCTCGACCTCGCCGGGTGGCTGCGCGCGATGGGCCTCGGCGTCCGGGCGCATCCGTTCCCGTTCCTCGGCGGCGACGACGTTGCGGTGATGGTCGGCGGGAACGCGATGGCGCACCTGCACCTCGAGCTCACGCGGCCGGCGCGGCCGTGGTGGCCGCGGCTCGCGCGGCGGTGGGACCCGGTGGTGACGGCGCTGCTCGACACCGACGCCGTGGAGCTGGCGCTGCTGCCGATCGCCCCGGGGCACTGCGAGATCCGCGCGCGCGGCGGCCGGGCGGAGGTGGTGCGCGACCGGCACGGCTACACCTACCGCGCACTCGACGGCGACCCGCTCGGCCTCGCGTCGGCCCTCGGCGCGTCGGGCGCGGTCGAAGGTCTCGACGCCGACGCCGCCCACGCGGCGTGCGCCGCCACGCCCTTCCCCGATGCGCTGGTGCAGGTCCTCGCGCTCGCCGACGGGCCGCGCGCCGGCGATGTCATCCTCTCGGCCGCCCTCGGCTGGGACCTCCGCGCGCGGTGGGAGCCGATCCCGCACCGCTCGACGCACGGCTCGCTGCGCGCCGCGCACCTGCAGGTGCCGCTGCTGACGTCGTGGCCGCTCGCGCGCCCCCCGCGCCGCACGACGGAGGTCTTCGACCTCGCGCGCGCGGCGATGGCGGCGGGGCGCTAGGGCGCGCCGCCGCTCAGCCGCGCGTAGAGGGCATCGAGCCGCCGCGCGAGCGCGCGCTGCCGCTCGCGCAGCTCCTCGAGCACCGGGCGCACGCGCCGCCGGAGGACGAAGCGCCGGATGGCCTCGAAGGCCTGCTGCCGCCGCTCGCTCACCGCGAGCGCGGCGAAGGCCCACACCGGCTGCACGAGGAGCGCGAGCAGCGCCCAGCCGAGGCCGAGCAGCGGCAGGACGGCCGCGAAGGCGACGACCGCGAACCAGAGCGCGAACACCACGGCGCCGACGAGCACGCGGTAGGTCACCAGCGTCTCCTCGCCCTCGGTCGCCGACATGCGCCGCGCCACCGCGGCCGTCACCGCCTTGGGCGGCCAGAACACCACCGCGCCGATGAGCGAGATCGGCAGCACGAGCGTGAACGGCAGCCGCGCGATCGTCCACTCCACCGCCTCGCCCACGCGGACGTCGCCGTGCAGCGCCGCCGGTGAGAGGCCGAGGTGCTCGAGCTGGCGCCGGTGCGCGGTGAGCTCCCGGGCGACATCGCGCCAGCCGTCGTCCGCGCCGCCCCGGAGCGCGCGCAACGCGGCGGTGGTGAGGCGGATCCGCTCCACCTCCGCCTGCGGGTCGCGCGCGCGGGCCTGCGCGAACTCGGCCGCCCAGACCTGCTCCGCGATGCGGACGAGCGGCTCGTCCTCCCACGCCTCGAGGTTCACCGTGACCGCGCGCATCGCGGCCTCGATGCGCCGAGTGAGCGTCCGCACCGCCTCGCGGTCGTCCGTGCCGGCCGCGGCGAGGTCGGCCCACTCCACCGGCTCGGCGATGAGCACGTGCGCCTCGGAGCGGAACCGGTCCCGGTCGCGGAACGTCAGCCCCATCGCGACGATCGGGAAGCCGCGGCCGAGGAGCGCGGCGGCGCCCAGCGCGATGCGGGCCGCCCCGGTCTTCAGGGGGGCGAGCTGCGACGCCGAGTGACTGATCCCCTCCGGGAAGATGCCGACGGCGGACCCCTCGGCGAGCGCGGCGTGCACGTCGCGGAACGAATCGAGGTTCCGCGCGAGCTGCGTCGGATCATCCTGCTGCCGGTACACCGGCACCGACCCGACCGCCTTCACGAGCCACCCGATGAACGGGTCACGGAAGAGCGGCTCCTTCGCCATGAACCGCACGGTGCGGTCCGTCGCCACCACGACCATCGCCGGGTCGACGAGCGAGTTGTTGTGGTTCGCGACGAGGAGCACCGGCCCCTCGTCCGGGACGCGCGCGCCGGCGATGGTCACCCGGTAGTAGCCCCGGATGGCCAGGTTGGAGATCACGTTCATCAGCCATGGGAGCCGCATCGGGCCGAAAGCTAGGCGCGGCGGTGGTCTGGGACCACCGCCGCGCCGGAGGGCCGGCCGCGCGCGGCGCGTGGCGCGACGCGTGGCAGGACGCGTGGCGGGACGCGGTCAGTCGGCGCGCTTGTGGTACTGTCGCATCGCCACCGCGAGCACGACCACGCCCGAGACCGCGAGCACCACCAGCTGCGGCGCGACATCCGGCAGCCCCGCCCCCTTCAGCAGCACCGCGCGCATGAGCGTGATGAAGTGCCGCATCGGGTTCACGTTCGCCACCACCTGCGCCCAGTGCGGCATCGCGCTCACCGGCGTGAAGAGGCCGCTCATCAGCAGGTAGACCATCAGGATCGAGAAGTTCACGAACATCGCCTGCTGCTGCGTCTCGGTGACGGTGGAGACCCAGAGCCCGATACCGAGCGCGGCCACGAGATAGAGCGCGGCCCCGGCGCAGACGAGGACGAGACTCCCCTCCATCGGCACGCCGAACACGAACCGCGCGACGGTGAGCCCGATGCTCAGGACGACCATCGCGATCAGCCAGAGCGGCAGCAGCTTGGCGGTGATGAACACGCCGCGGCTCACCGGCGTCACGTTCAGCTGGTCGAGCGTGCCCGCCTCCTTCTCGCGCACGATGTTCAGCGCGGTGAGCAGCGTGCCGACGATGGTGAGCAGCTGCACGAGGATGCCCGGCACCATGTAGTGCCGGTAGTCGAGCTCGGCGTTGTACCAGCCGCGCGACCGGACCTCCACGCGCGGCACGCCGCGGGCGGGCGGTGCCTCGGGGCGGGCGCGCCCCACCGCGACGGCCGGCACGAGGCGCACCTGGAGCTCCGCCGCGTACGCGGCGAGGATCTGGCGGGCATACGCCTGCGTCACGCCCGCCGCCGCGCCGTCCTCGGCGTTCATCAGCAGCTGCACCTCGCCCCGCCGGTCACGCACGAGGTCGCGCTCGAAGCCGGCGGGGATCGCGAGGACGAGCTCCACGGTGCGCCGCATCAGCGCATCGTCGCCCTGCGCCGTGCTGCCCGACGCCTCGCTGGCGACGAACCGCCCGGACGCGACGAGCCGGTCCACCGCGCCGCGGCTCATCGTCGAGCGGTCGAGGTCCACCACGTGCATCCGCGCCCGCTTCACCTCGAAGGTGGCGGCGTTGGCGAGCACGATCAGCTGCACGATCGGGATCATCACCAGCAGCCGGACGATCGCCGGGTCGCGGAAGAGTTGCAGGAACTCCTTGCGGAGCAGGAAGCGGAGGGCGCGCACCTAGGCGAGCCTCGCCTTGAACGACCGCGTCGCGACGGCGAGCAGGACCACGAGCATCAGCGTCAGCACCGCGAGCTCCTGCCAGAGGTGCACCACGCCGGCGCCCTTCAGCATCACGCCGCGGACGATCACGATGAACCAGCGCGCCGGCACGATGTTCGAGAGCACCTGCAGCGGCAGCGGGAGGCTCGCGATCGGGAAGATCATCCCGGAGAGCAGCGTGCTCGGCAGCATCGTCCCGAGCATCGAGCCGGTCATCGCCGCACGCTGGGAGTCCGTCACCGCGGCGATGAACACGCCGAGGGCGAGGCCGACGAGCGCGTAGAGGGTGCTGGCGGCGAGGAGCAGCACGAGGCTGCCGCGGAACGGCACGTCGAACACCAGCCAGGCCGCGACGAGGGCGGTCACGACGTTCGCGAACGCGAGCAGGAGGTACGGCGCCACCTTCCCGAGGATGATCTGCCAGGGATGCAGCGGCGAGACGAGGAGGATCTCCATCGTGCCGCGCTCCTTCTCGCGCGAGAGCGAGATCGCGGTCATCTGCGCCGAGACGAGCGTGAGCACGAGCGCGATGAGGCCGGGCACGAAGAGGTTCACGCTCTCGAGGGTCGGATTGAAGCGCATCCGGACCTGCGGCTCGATCCGCACCGCCCCCCGGGTGCCGGGCAGCCCCGCCTGCCACTGCTGGATGACCGCGCCAGCGTAGGTCTGCATCGTCGTGCCGGTGTTCGGGTTCGACGCGTCGGTGATCAGCTGGAGCCGCGCCGGCGTCCCGTCGCGGAGCGCGTCGCCGAGGCCGCGCGGCACGACGAGGGCGACCTCCACGTCGCCACGGCGGAAGAGCGGCTCGAGCGCGGCGACGGTGGGCACCGTGGCGACGGTGCGGAAGCGGTCGGTGCCGGCGAACCGCGCACGCAACCCGAGCGAGGCGGCGTCCGGTGCGGGGTCCACCACGGCGAACCGGATCTCGTTCACATCGGTCCGGATCGCGAAGCCGAACAGCACCACCTGCGCCAGCGGCATCAGCAGCAGGATGGTCAGCGTCTGGCGGTCGCGCAGGATGTGCCGCGCCTCCTTGGTGACGAAGGCGCGGAGCGCCTGCAGGCGGTCGCGGACCCTCACGCGGCCCCCGCCGCGGCCGGGCGCGCCAGCCGCACGAAGATCTCGTCGATGCTCGGCGCGCCGAACTCGCGCTTGAGCGCCGCCGGGCTCCCCATCGCCGCGATCCGGCCGTCCACCATGATCGACAGCCGGTCGCAGTACTCCGCCTCGTCCATGTAATGCGTCGTCACGAACACCGTCGTGCCGCGCGCCGCCGCGGCGTAGATCATCTCCCAGAACTGCCGGCGCGTGACCGGGTCCACGCCGCCGGTCGGCTCGTCGAGGAAGACCACCTTCGGGCGATGCAGCATCGCCACGGAGAAGGCGAGCTTCTGCTTCCAGCCGAGCGGGAGCGTGCCGACGAGGGCCTTCCGCGTGTCGGCGAGCTGCAGCGTCTCGAGCATCCCGTCCCCGCGCTCGCGGATCTCGGCGTCGGTGAGCCCGTAGATCCCGCCGTACAGCGTGATGTTCTCCCGCACCGTCAGGTCGTCGTAGAGCGAGAAGCGCTGGCTCATGTAGCCGATGCTCCGGCGCACCTCCTCCGACTGCGTGAGGATGTCGAAGCCGGCCACCCGGGCCGTCCCCGACGTCGGGGCGAGCAGGCCGATCAGCATCTTGATGGCGGTCGTCTTCCCCGCACCGTTCGCGCCGAGGAAGCCGAACACCTCGCCCGCCTCGACGTCCACCGTGATGGCGTCCACCGCGGTGAACGCGCCGAAGCGGCGGGTGAGGTCCTGCACCTCGATCGCGCGGCTCACGCGGCCGCCTCGCCCATCAGGGCGATGAACGTGTCCTCGATGCCGGGCGCGATCGGCGCCGCCCACGCCTCGGTGATGCCGCGCCCGCGGACCCACGCGAGCAACTCCGCCACCACCGCGTCCGCGGGATGGGTGGACCGCGCGTCGGCGTAGTGCAGCGTGTCGCCGAAGGGCTGCACGCTCGCGGCGTGCGGGAAGGCGCGCAGCGCCTCGATGAGCGCATGGCGCGGCAGCCCGTGCACCGCGAAGAGCGGGCGCGGATACCGCGAGCCGATGGCGTCGGGCGCGTCGATCGCGAGCACGCGACCCTTCTGCATGAGCGCCACCCGCTGGCAGCGTGCGGCCTCGTCCATGTAGGGCGTGGAGACGACGATCGTGAGCCCCGACCGCCGGAGCTCGTCGAGGAGGTCCCAGAACTCGCGGCGCGACACCGCGTCCACGCCGGTGGTCGGCTCGTCGAGGAAGAGGATCTCGGGGCGGTGCACGAGCGCGCAGGAGAGCGCCAGCTTCTGCTTCATCCCGCCCGACAGGGCGCCGGCGCGGCGGTCCTTGAACGGCTCGATCTGCCGGTAGATCGGCGCGATGAGGTCGTAGCCCGCCGCCAGCGTCGTCCCGAACACCGAGGCGAAGAACCGGAGGTTCTCCTCCACGCTCAGGTCCGGGTAGAGCGAGAAGCGGCCGGGCATGTACCCGACGCGCGAGCGGATCCCCCACAGGTCCTGCACCACGTCGCGGCCGAGCACGGTCGCCGTGCCGGCCTCCGGGACGAGGAGGGTCGTCAGGATGCGGAAGAGCGTCGTCTTGCCGCCACCGTCGGGGCCGACGAGCCCGAACAGCTCCCCCGGCGCGACCGCGAACGAGACGGCGTCGAGCGCGACCGTGGCGCCGAACGTCTTCCGGAGCCCGCGCACCACCACCGGCGCCCCGTCGGGCACCACGAGCGGCGCGTCGGGCGCGATCACCGCCGGCGCGCTCACGGCGTGGTGCCGGAAGCGGTGAAGGTCAGGTCGGCCGGCATGCCGATCTTGAGCACGCCGCCGGGATTGGCGACGCGCACCTTCACCGCGTACACGAGGTCGGTGCGCTCGTCGCGCGTCTGCACCGGCGTCGGCGTGAACTCGCTCTGGCTCGCGATCCACGTGACGGTGCCGGCGAAGGTCCGCAGCGCATCGGCGCCGGCCGAGACGTGCACGTCCACCCGCTGGCCGAGCCGGACCGAGGCGAGCTGCGCGCCGGAGACGTAGGCGCGGAGCTCGAGCGTGTCGAGCGCCGCCACCTTGAACAGCGGCTGCCCGGGCGCGACCACCTCGCCGGCGCGGGCATAGGTCGCGAGCACGGTGCCCGCGATGGGACTCGTGATGGTCGCGCGCGAGACCCGGTCGCGGGAGATCGCGACCCGCGCCTCGACCGCGTCCGCCTCGAGGCCGATGCTGCGGCGCTGCGCCCGCGCCGCGTCGAGCTGCGCCGTCACCGTGCGCAGGTCGCGTTCCGCCTGGTCGAGCATCTGGGCCGTCGCGGCCTGCTGGTCGGCGAGCCGCTTCGTGCGGTCGAAGCCGCGTTGCGCGATCTCCCGCTGCGCCTCGAGCATCCGCAGCTGCTCGGCGTTCTCGGCGAGCCGCGCCGCCGTCGCCGCGCGCTGCGTGGCGAGCTGCTGGCGGTCGAGCACGAGCGCCGTGGTGTCCAGCACCGCGGCGAGCGCGCCGGCGGCCACCTGGTCACCCTCGGCGACGAGGAGGCGGGCGATCGGGCCGGTGGTCTGGGCAGCGACCACGACCTCGGTCGCCTCGAAGGCGCCGTACGCGTCGGCGGCATCGCCGCCGCCGCAGCCGGCGAGCAGGATGAGCGCGGCGAGGCCGGCGATGGCGCGGCGCGGGAGGGCCGCGGCACGCGGGGCGGGGGCGGGGATCGGCGACATCAGCGGACCTCGAGTCCGACGGTGGTGAGGAAGCGGGCGCGCGCCTGGGCGAGCTCGACGCGATGGGTCTCGCGCTGCAGGCGCGCGGTGTTGAGGTCCGTCTCGCGGTCCACGAACTCGGCCGCGGTGAGCACGCCCTCCGTGTAGCGGAGGCGCGACTCGGCGAGGATGCGCTCGCGGAGCGCGACGATCGCGTCGTCGCTCGCGAGGGCGCGCTCGAGACGGTCGATCGCCGCGAGGTCGCCGCGCGTGGCGCGCTGCAGGCGCTCGTGGAACGCCTGCGCCTCGCTCGTCAGTACCTGCGTCTGCAGCGCGATCGCCTCGCGCTCGCGTCGCACCGTGCCCCAGTCGAACGGGCTCCACTCGACCTGCACGCCCGCCACCCAGTAGGTGTCGAACTCGCGCGACAGCATGTTCAGGCCGGGACGGCCGTAGCCCGTCCGCCCGAAGACCGAGACGCGGGGGTCGCTCTGGGCGGCGAGGGCGCGCTGCCGCGCGCCCACCACCGCGCCGCTCGCCTCGAACTGACGGAACTCCGGCCGTGCCCTCGTCCCCTCGAGCCCGGAGCGCGCCGCCCGCGTCGCCGCGTCGAGCGCCGGCATCGCCAGCGGCGCATCCTCGGCCACCGGCCGGCCGACGAGGTCGGCCAGGATGGCGAGCGCCACCGTCCGGCCGGTCGCCGCCTCGTCGAGCGACTGCCGGCGCCGCAGCAGCTCCGCCTCGAGCATCGCCGCATCGCTCGGCAGCGCCGCGCCCGCCGTGGCGCGCTCCCGCGCGAGCCGCAGCTGCGACTCGAGGTCGGTGATCGCGTCGGCGAGGACGCCCCGTTGCGCGTCGAGCAGGAGCGCCTGGAAGAAGGCGTCGTTCACGGCCTGCCGCTGCGCGAAGAGCGTCACGTCCAGCCGCGCCATCGCCTCGGTCTCCTGGGCCTGCTCGACCGCGGTCCGCGCGGCGCGCGACGGATCGTAGAGCCGGAGCCGCGCGCCGACATTGGCGTCGTAGGTGTCCTTCCACGGCTGCACCGCGCCCGGGAAGTTCACCGAGGTCACGTCGGACTGGTGCTGCGCCTGCGCGGCCACGCTGAACGTGGGCAGCCGTTCGGAGCGCAGGTTCTGCAACCGCAGCGCGCTCTGGGCGCGGAGCACGGCGGCCTGCGCCGTGCGCGGGTCGCGGGCGACCGCGGCCGCCTGCAGGTCCGCGAGGCGGAGCGAGTCCTGCGCCCACAGGGCAGGCGCGGCGGCCGCGCCAAGGAGCGCTGCGGCAGCGAGGAGGCGGCGCGCCGACCGGAGGCGCACGGCGGACGGGGACGGGATCGGCCGTCTCATCTCTTGAGGGCGTTGAGGATGAAGCGGGGCAGCTCGACGCGGCGCGCGTCGAGGAAGGCGTCCCAGTCCGACGCGCCGAGGCCGACGACCGCCTGGATCATCGGGCGTGCGGCGAACGGGAAGACGCACATGGAGGCGAGGTTGACGAGGAACTGCTCCACCGGGATCTCGATGAACTCCCCGGCCGCGGCGCGCGCGGCGAGCTCCGCGCCGAGCTTCGCGACGAGCGCCCGTCGGTCGTGCCCCGGCGGCGTGTGCGCGTCGGTCATGCCGGTCGCGAGCGCGGTGATGCGGCCAGGGTCGAAGTTGAGCTCGGCGATGACGTAGCCCGGGAGGAACGGGTTCGCGCGGAGCGTGTCGATGTAGTGATGCACGGCGCGCTCGATGCGCGCCTCGAGCCCCGCGTCCGACGCGAGGATGGCGAGGATGCCGCCGAAGAGCTTGCCGGCGGCCTCGCGGAAGACGGCGAGCGCGAGCGTGTCCTTGGAGCGGAAGTAGTAGTGGAGCAGGGCGGGGTTCACCCCGGCCTCGGCGGCGATCTCCTGCATGCGGGCTCCGGCGGACCCGCGCCGGACGAAGACCGTGCGCGCCGCATCGAGGATGCGTCGCTCGGTGTCGCCATCGGGCGTCCCGGGGCGCGGCCCGCGCGCGGGTCCCTTCGGTCCCTTGGTGCCCTTCCTCGATGCAGTCACGTTTATCTGGCTAGTTTAACTGAACAGTTAACACCGGCAAGCTACCGATCCTCGACGCCGCCGCGCAAGCCCCGGGATCGACGGCCCCCGCAGGCGGGGCCCCGCCCTTCCTATATTCCGCCCGTGCTCGGCCTCGCCCTCCGCCTGGTCCCCCGCGCGCTCGCCAACCCCCGCACCGCGTGGGCGCTGCTCGTCGTCGCGTGGCGCTTCCGCCGCAACCGGTGGTGGATGCGCTTTCCCTTCCTGCCGCTCCCGGCGCGCGACTACGTGCGCTGGCGCATGTACACGGCCTACGGCGACCACGACGCGGTGCCACCGGTGGACGACGTGATCCGCTACGCGCGCTGGGCGGCGCGCATCGGGTGAGCGTCGAAGCGCGGCTCAAGGCCCAGGCCCTCGGCCTCGGCTTCGACCGCGCCGGCATCGCGCGCCTCGGGCCGGTGGAGTCCGCGCCCGCCTTCGAGCGCTGGCTCGCCGAGGGCCGCCACGGCGAGATGGACTACCTGCGCCGCGGGGCCGAGCTGCGCCAGGACACCACACGGCCCGAGCCGGGGATGGTGAGCGCGGTGGTCGTCACGCTCGACTACGGGGGCCGCTCGCCCGGCGGACCGGTCGCGCGCTACGCGCGCGGCGACGACTACCACCGGCTGATGTGGGACCGCCTCGATGCGCTGCTCGCGTGGGTGCGCGCGGACCGCGGCACCGCCGTGCGCGGGCGCGCCTACGTGGACACCGGCCCGATCCTCGAGCGCGACCTCGCGCGGCGCGCCGGTCTTGGCTGGTTCGGCAAGAACACCATGCTCATCCACCCCGAGGCCGGGTCGTTCTTCTTCATCGGCGCGCTCTTCCTCGAGTTGCCGCTCACGCCCGACGCGCCGTTCACGGACGAGCACTGCGGCACCTGCACGCGGTGCCTCGACGCCTGTCCGACGCAGGCGCTCGTCGCCCCGGGCGTGATGGACGCGCGCCGCTGCATCTCCTACCTGACCATCGAGAGCCGGAGCCCCATCCCGGACGCCCTCGCGCCGCAGGTCGGGGAGCACGTGTACGGCTGCGACGTATGCCAGGACGTGTGCCCGTGGAACGTGAAGTTCGCCGCACCGCCGCCGGCCGAGGGTGCGCTCGCGCCCAAGGCCTGGCTCTCGGGCACCGATGCCGGCGCGCTCGCGCGCGAGCTCCTCGCGATGGACGAGGCCACGTACCGCGAGCGCTTCCGCGGCTCGGCGATGACGCGCGCCAAGCTCGCCGGGCTGCAGCGCAACGCGCGCGCGGTCCTCGCGAACCGCGAAGGGACGACGTGAGCCCGCGACCGGAGGCCGCATGAGCCGCCGGCAGGCGCGCTCCGGTGCCGCCATCCTGTGCATGGCGTGCGCCGCTGCATGCGCCGCGTCAGGCGCGACGCCGACCCCGGGGACCGCGCCGCCGGCCGCGCCCGCCGCGGTCGTGGGCGCGGCGCACCCGGCCGAGCCGGTGGACGCCCGCGCACGCGCCTCGCACGACCCGTCCGACCCAGCCGATCTGTCCGAGGTCCCGGCGGGCATCGTCGTGCGCCTGCGCATCCACGGCGATCCCACGGTGGCGCCGCGCATCGTCGTGGATGGTCGCGCGAGCGTGATGCCGCTCCAGCTCCGGGTGGGCGACACGCTCGTGTTCCGCACCGTGCTCCCCGCCGCGACGACGCGGTACGCGTTCGAGACGCACCTCGGCCCGTCCTCCCGCACGCTGGGGCCGTTCGACGTCCCGACGGAGCGGTTCCGTGCGGTGCCGTGGGTCGGCGGGAGCGTCGGCTACCAGGTCTTCCCCGAACGGTTCGCCAACGGCGACCGCGACAACGACTCGCTCGCGCTCGCCACCGACGAGTGGACCTTCCTCTCGCCGCGCCTGCGCGGCGCGCGTCCCACCCTCGCGCACTGGGACGATGCGCCGGGCGAGTCCCACTGCTGCCATCAGTACTTCGGCGGCGACCTGCAGGGCATCCGCGACCACCTCGCGCACCTCGATTCGCTCGGGGTCACGCTGCTGTACCTCAATCCCGTGTTCAGCGCGGGCTCGGCGCACGGCTACGACACGTGGGACCATCTCGCGGTGGAGCCGAGCCTCGGCACCGAGGCGCTGCTGCGGACGCTCGTGCAGGAGGCGCGCGCGCACGGGATGCGCGTCCTCTGGGACTTCGTGCCGAACCACGTGGGCGTCGGCCACGCCGCGTTCCGCGATGCGCTGGCCCGCGGCCGGGTGAGCCCGTACGCCTCGTGGTTCACGTGGTCGGTCGATCCGCGCGAGGCTGAGCCCGGGAACGCGGCCCATTACGCGACCTTCGCCGGCATCGGCGCGATGCCGAAGCTGGCCACGGCCGAGCCCGCCGTGCGCGCGCACCTGATGGACGCGGTGCGGAAGTGGACCGCGCTCGGCTTCGCCGGCATCCGCGTGGATGTCCCCTGGGAGGTCACCGACGCCCCGGCCTTCTTCCGCGAGCTCCGCCGCACGGCCAAGGGGCTCGATCCCGACCAGTACCTCGTCGGCGAATACTGGACACAGGGCGCCGAGTGGCTGCGCGGCGACCGTTTCGATGCACTGATGAACTACGCCGTCGGCCGGGACCTGCTCGCGGCCGTCGCCGCGGGGACGATCGGCGCGGATTCCGCGGCGCGCGCCCTGTCGCGCGTGCTCGCCGCATACCCGGACGCGGCGACGGCGATGCAGTTCAACGTGATCGCGACGCACGATACGCCGCGGCTGCTGACGATGCTCGGCGGCGGCGACCTCGGGGCGACGGCCTCCCCCGACTCCCGTGCGCGCCAGCGGCTGGCGAGCGCGATGCTCTTCGCCCTCCCCGGCGTGCCCGTGACCTTCCAGGGCGATGAGTGCGCGTTCCTCGGCACCGGAGGCGGCGGCTCCGGGGAGCGGAACCGGTACCCGATGCAGTGGGGGCGCTGCGACCCGGCGATGGTCGCGCACTACGCCGCGCTGGCGCGGCTGCGGCGCGCCGAGCCCGCGCTCACCTCGGCTGCCATCGCGGACGTGCGCGCCGATGGCACCGTGCTGCGCTGGTCCCGGGGCGAGACCGATCAGCCGGGGATCCTCGCCATCTTCAATACGGGGGCGGCCCCGGCCGCGCACCGGCTCCCCTTCGGGACCTGGCTCGACCTGACCACGGGGCTCCCGGCCACGGGAACCGTCACGCTCGAGTCCCATGGCTGGCGATGGTTCCGGCGTGCGACACGCTGACCCGGTCATTGCGCGAAGCCCGTTCCGAAGCGAGCGTCCATCCATGCGTCGCCTCCTCCCCCCGATCGCCCTCGCGCTCGCGCTGACCGCCTGCTCGGAGAAGGGCATCCCCAGCGGCTCGAACCCGACGCGCGAGCGTCCGTCGCTGCCGACCACCTACCGCGCCACCGGCCACGCGGCCGCCGGCGACGTCTTCGTCCACCTCTTCGACTGGCCGTGGCCGGACATCGCCGCCGAGTGCGAGAACGTGCTCGGGCCGGCGGGCTACAAGGCGGTGCAGGTCTCGCCGCCGAACGAGCACAGCATCACGCCGAGCTACGACTGGAGCGAGCGCTACCAGCCGGTGAGCTACTCGGTGGCGCGGAGCCGCTCGGGCACCGGTGCGCAGTTCCAGGACATGGTCACGCGCTGCGCGAACGCCGGCGTGGGGATCTACGTGGACGCCGTGATCAACCACATGACGAACTTCCCGAGCCCCGGCACGGGGAGCAACGGGACGGCGTACACCAAGTACAACTACCCGGGCCTCTGGAACGTCGGCGACTTCCATCCGCCCTGCGGCATCGGCAGCTACCAGGACGCGGCGCAGGTGCAGGACTGCGAGCTCTTCTCGCTGCCGGACCTCGATACCGGCCAACCGCAGGTGCGGCAGAAGCTCGCCGAGTACCTCATCGCGCTGGCGCGGATGGGCGTGGCCGGCTTCCGCATCGACGCCGCGAAGCACATCCAGCAGGTGGAGCTCGACGACATCATCGACCGCGCGAACCTGACGCTGGTCGGCGAGGGGCGCCCGATCCCGTACGTCTTCCTCGAGGTGGTGGGGAGCGGCAGTGGCGAGGCGGTGCTCCGCCAGCACTACTACGGCGTCGGCTACAGCTCGGGCGGCGCGTCCGACATCACGGAGTTCAACTTCGTCGGCGTGGGCGACAAGTTCCGGAAGGTCGGCGGGCAGTCCATCTCGCAGCTCGACCCGAACGGACCGAGCGGCGCCGCCTTCAACGAGACCGCCTGGAACCTGATGCCGAGCGAGAAGGGGGTCGTGTTCCTGCAGAACCACGACACCCAGCGCGGCTGCGGCATCGGCTACCAGCACGGCGATGCGTTCCGCCTCGCGAACGTGTGGATGCTCGCCCAGCCCCACGGCTACCCGAGCATCCTCTCCGGCTACGCCTTCCAGTGCGGCACGCAGAACTCGCTCGGCCCCGCGTCCGACGCGAGCGGGTGGACCCTCCCCGTCGCGTGCGTCGGCGACTGGTCCACCGCGACGAGCCAGCAGTGGACCTGCGAGCACCGCGACCCGTACATCCGCAACATGGTGCGGTTCCGGAGGACCGTCGCCGGCGAGCCGATCAGCGGCTGGTGGGACAACGACGGCAACGCGATCGCGTTCTCGCGCGGCGTGAAGGGCTTCGTCGCGATCAACCGCGAGACCGCCGCCGTCACGCAGACGGTCACGACGACGCTCCCCAACGGGACCTACTGCGACCGGCTCACCGGCGGCCTCGTCGGCGGCGTGTGCGCCGGCACGACGGTCACGGTGAGCGGCGGCCAGGTGACCTTCACCCTCGCGCCCGACCGCGCGATCGCGATCGACATCGACAGCCGGCCCTGAGCCACCGCCGGAAGGCACGACGGGGTCGCGTCCGCGCGGACGCGACCCCGTCGTGCGTCAGGCGGCGGCCCGGGCGGGCCGTCAGCGCGCGGTGAGCCGCACGCGGGTGCCCCATGGGTCCGCGGTCACCGCGTCGTCCTCCTCGCGCGTGACGCCGTGGCCGACCTTCGCGATGTGCACCGCCGCCGCATCCACATCGGCCGCGGTGGGCAGCTCGATCGTCCACTCGACGAGCCGTGCCTCGGTCTCGGGCGCCGGCTGCGCGTGCGGCCCCGCCCACGTGTTGGTCCCGAGGTGGTGATGGTAGCCGCCCGCGGCGAGGAAGAGCGCGCCCGGATAGCTCCACACGATGCGATCGAGGCCGACCGCCTCCGAGTAGAACGCCGCCGCCTGCTCGATGTCGCCGACGTGCAGGTGCACGTGGCCGATCACGGTGCCCGACGGCATCCCGACCCACTGCAGCGGCCCGGCCGCGCGCACGAGGTCGTCGAAGTCCACCGGGTCGGTGGCCATCATCAGCTCGCGCCCGACCCGGCGCCAGCTCTCGCGCGGCCGGTCGGCGTAGACCTCGATGCCGAGCCCGTCGGGGTCATTGAGGTAGATCGCCTCGCTCACCAGGTGGTCGCCGGCGCCGGCGCGCGCACCGATCTCGCTGAGGTGGCGCACGAACCGGCCGAGCGCGCCGCGGTCGGGCAGGAGGATCGCGAAGTGGTAGAGCCCGAGCCGGCCGCGTCCCACCGGGAGCGCGTTGGGCCGCTCGCGCAGCTCGACGAGCACCCGGTCACTCTGGTGCGCGCCGAGGAGCGCCGTCCCCTCACGGCGCGCGATCGTCGTGAAGCCGAGCACGAACTCGTAGAACCGCAGGGAGCGTTCGAGGCTCGACACCTGCAGCACCACCCGGCCGAGGCGCGTGGCGTCGGGGAGGCGGTGGCCCGACGGCGCCGCGCCGTAGGAGCCGGGGAGCGCCGGCTCGCCGCGCGACCCGCCGCCGAAGATGTCCTGCGTCGTCACGCCCATCGTGCGCCTCCGTCCGTGCGTCCGCGCGGCCGCCCCTGCGGGCGGTGCCCGGCGGAATGTACCTTTCGGGCGTCCTCATGACGCCTGCGCACGAATACGACTGGCTCATCATCGGTTCCGGCTTCGGCGGGAGCGTGTCCGCGCTGCGGCTGAGCGAGAAGGGCTACCGCGTCGCGGTGCTCGAGGCCGGGCGCCGCCGCGCCGACGCGGAGTACGCCGAGTCCACGTGGGACCTGCGGAACTACCTCTGGGCGCCACGGCTCGGGATGCGCGGCATCCTCGAGCTCACGCGCTTCCGCGACATCTTCATCGCCTCGGGCGCGGGCGTCGGCGGCGGCAGCACGGTCTATGCGAACACGCTCTACCGCGCCAAGCCGGCGTTCTTCGAGAACCCGCAATGGCGCGGACTCGCCGACTGGGCGTCGGTGCTCGCGCCGCACTACGACACGGCCGAGCGGATGCTCGGCGTGCAGCGCGTTCCGTACGAGAGCAGCGGGCAGCGGCTCCTGCAGGAGGTGGGCGCCGCATTCGGCTGCGCGCACACCTACACGCCGACACCGGTCGGCGTGTTCTTCGGCGAGCCGGGGCGCGAGGTGCCCGACCCGTACTTCGGCGG
The DNA here is from genome assembly GCA_019694735.1 of Gemmatimonadaceae bacterium. Lineage (GTDB taxonomy): Bacteria > Gemmatimonadota > Gemmatimonadetes > Gemmatimonadales > Gemmatimonadaceae > Pseudogemmatithrix. The sequence goes on from JAIBBJ010000220.1 coordinate 21,850, forward strand.
CGAGGGCCCGTCCCGCACCGGCTGCACGCGCTGCGGGGCCTGCATGGTCGGCTGCCGCGTCGGCGCCAAGAACACGCTGCTCAAGAACTACCTCTGGTTCGCCGAGCGGCGCGGCGCCACCGTGCTCCCCGACCGCGAGGTCGTCGAGATCCGCCCGCTCGGCGACGGCACCGGCCGCGACGGCTATGCGGTGACCACGCAGCGGCCCGGCGCGTGGCTCGATCGCGACGTCCGCACCATCACAGCGAAGGGTGTGGTGGTCTCGGCGGGCGCGCTCGGCACCAACCGCCTGCTGCTGCGGTGCAAGACCGGCGGGGCGCTGCCGCGCCTGAGCGACCGCCTCGGCGAGCTGGTGCGCACGAACAGCGAGTCCATCCTCGCGATCACGCTCCCCGACGACGCCACGCAGCCGTGGTTCGACGTCGCGATCAGCGCGAGCATCCATCCCGACGCCGACACGCACATCGAGTTCTGCACCTACGGCCGGCACGGCGACTTCATGTCGCTGCTCCTCGCGCCGCTCACGGGACGCGGGACGCGGGTCACGCGCCCCCTCAAGCTCCTCGGCGCGATCCTGCGCCATCCGCTGCGCGCGCTGCGTGGGCTCTGGCCCGCCGGCTGGAGCCGACGCTCGCTCGTGCTGCTCGTGATGCAGTCGAGCGACAACGCGATCGCGTTCCGCCCGTCGCGCGGGCCGCTGGGGTTCCGGCTGCGGACCGAACAGGACCGGGCGCGGCCGAACCCGACGTTCATCCCGGTCGCGAACGCGGTCGCCGAGTGGCTCGCCGAGCGCACCGGCGGCACGGCGCATTCGAGCGTGTTCGAGGCGACGATGAACATCCCGACGACCGCGCACATCCTCGGCGGGGCGGTGATCGGCGCCGACGCGTCACGCGGCGTGGTGGACGCGCGGCTGCGGGCGTTCGGCTACGAGGACCTGCTGATCGTGGACGGCTCGACGATGCCGGCGAACCCCGGCGTGAACCCGTCGCTGAGCATCACTGCGCTCGCGGAGTACGCGATGGCGCAGGTACCGGCCGCGCGCGCCTGAGGCGCCCCGCGCCTCAGTGGCGCGAGGCGCGGTCGGCGGCCCGTCGGCCCGTCGGGTGCTCGGCGGTCGTGCGGAAGCCGGCGGCCTCCGTGCCGCGGACCTGCGCCAGCGCCTCGTCGAGCGTCGACGTGATCGCGCCCGGCTCGAGGTGGTCGGCCACGTGCGAGCGCTCGATGATGCGGCGCACCGGTTCCTGCACCTCGGCAAGCAGCATCCGCGTCCCCTCGCGGCGCGCCCGCTTGACGACGTCGAGGAGCGCGCTGAGGCCGGTCGAGTCGATCACCGGCACGTCGCGGAGCCGGAGGATGAGCACCTTCGGCCGCGCACCCACCTGGGCCAGGGTGTCCTTGAACCGGTCCGCCGCGCCGAAGAAGAACGGGCCGTTGATCGCGTAGACCTGCACGTCCCGGTCGAGGGCCGCGAGCCGGGGATCGGCGGGGGCGGTCCCGTCGCCCTCGTCGGCCAGCTCGCGGCGGATCGCCGTGACCTCCGAGACCTCCGACATCCGGCGCATGAACAGGAACGACGCGAGCACCATCCCGACGCCGATCGCGACCGTGAGGTCCACCAGCACGGTGAGCGTGAACGTCGTCAGCAGCACCGCGACGTCGCTGCGCGGCCCGCGGAACTCGCTCACGAAGACGCGCCATTCGCTCATGTTGTAGGCGACCACCACCAGGATGGCGGCGAGCGTCGCCATCGGGATGAGCGCCGCCCACGAGCCGAAGAACAGCGTGATGAGCAGGAGGGTGACCGCGTGCGTGATCCCGGCCACGGGCGTACGGCCGCCGCTCCTCACGTTGGTCGCCGTCCGCGCGAGGGCCCCCGTGGCGGGGATGCCGCCCACCATCGCGCTGGCGATGTTGGCCACGCCCTGGCCGATGAGCTCCACGTTCGAGCGGTGCCGTGCGCCGATCATCCCGTCGGCGACGACGCACGAGAGGAGCGACTCGATGCCGCCGAGCATCGCGATCGTGAACGCCGGCCCGACGAGCCCGGTGACCTGCGCCCAGGTGAGGTCGGGCAGCACCGGATGCGGGATCGCGGCGCTGATCGTGCCGAAGCGTGAGCCGATCGTCTCGACCTCCAGCCCCCCGAACCGCACGAGCAGGGTCGTCACGATGAGCGCCACGAACGGGCTCGGCACCTTCGTGGTGACCTTCGGCCACCAGAGCACGATCGCCAGCGCGAGGAGCGCCACCCCGAGCGCCGCCGGGTTCACCGCGTCGAGGTGCTCGGCGTACGCGGCCCACTTCTCCACGAACTCGGCCGGCACGGTGCCCATCGTCAGGCCGAGGAAGTCCTTCACCTGGCCGGAGAGGATGATGAGCGCGATGCCGCTCGTGAACCCGATGATCACCGGGTGCGGGATGAACTTGATCGCGGTGCCGAACCGGAGCAGCCCCATCGCGATGAGGATCGCGCCGGCCATCAGCGTGGCCACGATGAGGCCGTCCACGCCGTACTGCTGCACGATGCCGTAGACGATCACGACGAACGCGCCGGTGGGCCCGCCGATCTGCACGCGTGAGCCGCCCAGCGCGGAGATCAGGAAGCCGGCCACGATCGCCGTCCAGAGGCCGCGGTCCGGCGTCACCCCGCTGGCGATCGCGAAGGCGATCGAGAGCGGCAGCGCCACGATGCCGACGATGACGCCCGCGGTGAGGTCCGCGCGCAACGCCGTCGACGAATAGCCCCGCAGCGTCGTGAGGAGCTTCGGCGTCCACTCCGTCACGGGACCTGCCGCCGTGCGGGACTCACGTCCCGGCGCCCGGGCCCGCGAGCGCCTTCCGCACCGCCGGCGCGACCACCGTGCCGTACAGCTCGATGCATCGCAGGAGGTCGCGGTGCGGCATCGTGCCGACGCTGAACTGGAGGAGGAAGCGCGTCATCCCGAAGAGCTCGTGTTCCCAGAGGATCTTGTCGATCACCCGCTGCGGGTCGCCCACGAGGAGCGCGCCCTGCCGCGAGATCTCGGCGTCGAACTGCCGGCGGGTGGGCGGCGGCCAGCCGCGCTCGCGGCCGATCTTGCCCATCTGGTGCATGTACGGCGGGAAGGCCGCCTCCGCTGCCGCGGCGTCGGTGTCGGCGATGAAGCCGTGCGAGTTGATCGACACCTGGAGTGCCTTGGGGTCGCGCCCCGCCTTCGCCCAGGCCTCGCGGTACAGGTCCACGAACGGCACGAACCGCTCCGGCCCGCCGCCGATGATCGCGAGCGCCATCGGCAGGCCGAGGGTGGCCGCGCGCACCACCGACTGCGGCGTCCCGCCCACCGCGACCCACACCGGGATCGGCGCCTGCACCGGCCGCGGGAACACCGGCTGGTCCTGCAGCGCCGCGCGATGCCGGCCGCTCCAGGTCACCCGCTCCTGGTCGCGGACGCGGAGCAGCAGCTCCAGCTTCTCCGAGAAGAGCGAGTCATAGTCGTGGAGATCGTACCCGAAGAGCGGGAACGACTCGATGAAGGAGCCGCGCCCCGCCATGATCTCGGCGCGGCCGTGGCTCAGGAGGTCCACCGTCGCGAACTCCTGGAAGACCCGCACCGGGTCGTCGGAGCTGAGCACGGTGACCGCGCTCGTGAGGCGGATGCGCGTCGTGCGCATGGCGGCCGCCGCGAGCACGACGGCCGGCGTGGAGACCACGTAGTCCGGCCGGTGGTGCTCCCCGACGCCGAAGACGTCGAGCCCCGCCTCGTCGGCGAGGGCGACCTCCTCCATCAGGTTCGCGAGCCGCTGCTCGGGCGTGATGAGGTGGCCGGTCCTCGCGTCGGGCGTCGCCTCGACGAAGGTATAGATGCCGAGTTCCATGGTCCGTTCAATCTAGCCGGGCCCGGCGCAAGCGCAGCGAGTTCGTGACCACCGAGACCGAGCTGAACGCCATCGCGGCGCTCGCGAGCACCGGCGAGAGCTGCCACCCGAAGGCCGGGTAGAGCGCGCCCGCCGCCACCGGGATGCCGATGACGTTGTAGATGAAGGCCCAGAAGAGGTTCTCGCGCATCGTGCGCATGGTGCGGCGCGAGAGCCGCACCGCCTGCGTGGCCGCGCGCAGGTCGCCGCGCATGAGGACCACGTCGCCGGCCTCGACCGCGATGTCGGTGCCGGTGCCGATCGCCATCCCGACGTCGGCCTGCGCGAGCGCCGGCGCGTCATTGATGCCGTCGCCGACCATCGCGACCACGCGCCCCGCCGCCTGCAGCCGCGTGACCTCGGCGACCTTCCCCTCCGGGAGCACGCCGGCCACGACGTGGTCGATCCCCGCCTCGCGCGCGATCGCCCGCGCCGTGCGCTCGTGGTCACCGGTGAGCAGCACCACGTCGAGCCCCATCGCGCGCATCCCCGCGATCGCCTCGCGCGACGCCGGCTTGAGCGGGTCGGCGACCGCGATGAGCCCGGCGAGCGCGCCATCGGCCGCGACGTACATCGTGGTGCGACCCGCGTCGGCGAGGCGCGCCGCGTCGGCGGCGAGCGGCGCGACGTCGATCGCGAAGTCCGCCATCAGCGCCGCGTTGCCCACCGCGAGCATCACGCCGTCCACCACGCCGGTCGCGCCGCGGCCGGTCGCCGATGCGAAGCCCTCCACCTCGCCGAGGACGAGCCCGCGCGCCGCGGCGTGCCGCACGATGGCGTCGGCGAGCGGATGCTCGGAGCGGCGCTCGAGCGCCGCGGTGAGCGCGAGCAGTCGCGTCTCGTCGAACGCGTCGGCACTCCCTGCCCGTCGCCCGCCCGCGTCGCCGGCCGCCGCGCCCGCGAGCACGACGTCGGTCACCGTCGGCTTCCCCTCGGTCACGGTGCCCGTCTTGTCGAGCACCACGGTGGTGACGTCGCCCGCCCGCTGCAGCGCCTCGCCGCCCTTGATGAGCACGCCGAGCTCCGCACCGCGGCCGGTCGCGACCATCACCGCGGTCGGCACCGCGAGGCCCATCGCGCAGGGGCAGGCGATGATCAGCACCGACACCGCCGCGGCGAACCCGCGCACCGCGGGTGCCGTGTCCGCGAGCAGGTACCAGGCGACGAACGTCACCGCCGCGATCGCCATCACCGTCGGCACGAAGACGGCCGAGAGCCCGTCGGCGAGGTGCTGGATCGGCGCGCGCGTGCCCTGCGCGTCACGCATCAGCGTCACGATGCGCGCCAGCACCGAGTCGCGGCCGAGCGTGGTGGCGGTGAGGCGGAAGGCGCCGGTGCCGTTCATCGTCCCGCCGATCACGCGGTCCCCGGCGCGCTTGGCCACCGGCAGGGATTCGCCGGTGAGCATGGACTCGTCCACCGCGCTCGCACCGTCGGCGACCACCCCGTCCACCGGGATGCGCTCGCCGGGCCGGACCGCGACCACCTCGCCGACGAGCACGTGCGCGATGTCCACCTCGCGCTCCTGCCCCTGGCGCACCACCCGCGCGGTGCGCGGCTGCAGCTGCACCAGCGCGCGGAGCGCGACCGCGGTGCGGCGCTTGGCGCGCGCCTCGAACGCGTTCCCCGTGAGGATGAACGCGATGATCAGCACGACCGCCTCGTAGTACACGTCCGCCGGCACGCCGCGCGACGTGAAGAACGCCGGTGCCACCGTCGCGATCACCGAGTGGAGCCACGCCGCGCCGGTCCCGACCGCGATGAGCGTGTTCATGTCGGTGCCGCCGTGGCGGATCCCGGCCCAGGCCCGGAGATAGAAGTGGCGCCCCGCCGTGAGCATCACGCCCGTCGTCAGCGCGAGCAGCAGCCACGGCGCCCACGCGTAGTGGTGCATCCACGGCATCGCCACCATCGCCGTGAGGCCAATCGCCCCGCTCACCACGGCCTTCGTGCGCAGCGTCCGGAACTCCTCGGCCGTGGCCGCGTCGCGCGCGTCCTGCTCCTCGAACGCGCTCCGCTCCGGCGGCGGCACCTCGGCGCCGTACCCGGCGCGCTGGATCGCCGCGACGAGCGCGGCCGGCGAGACCTGCGCCGGGTCGTAGCTGATGGTGGCGTTGGCCATCATCAGGTTGACCGTGGCATCGGTGACGCCCGGGTGCTTCTGCAGCGTACGCTGGACCCGCGCCTGGCAGGCGGCGCAGGTCATCCCGGTGACGGGGATGCGGGCGGTCACCGGCGCGATCGTGGCGGCGGACGACGGGCGGGGGACAGGGCCAGCCATGCATCGCAGTTTAGATACCCCCTCCCCCTATGTCAATTGCGATACCGGCGACCCGATTATCGTCCCCACGATGCCGATGCCCTCGCGCGCCGCGACCCCTCCATGAGCAGCGCCAAGGCCCGCTTCCTCGCCTGGCGCCGCGAGCGGCCGCGCACCCCGCCGCTCGAGCGGCGCGCGGTCCGCGTGCGCGGCCTCGACTTCGCCGTCTGGGCATCGCCGCCGGTGCCGGGCGCGACACCGGTGCTCGCCATCAACGGCGGCATGATCTACGGCCACGACCTCCTGTGGCCCGCCTTCGCGCCGTTCGCTGCCGGACGGCAGGTGTTCCTCTACGACCAGCGCGGCCGCGGGCTCACCCCCGCGCCCCCCGGGCTCCGCGCGGCGCGCATCGAGCACGACGTGCTCGACATCGTCGCGCTGCGCGAGGCGCTCGGCCTGGCACGGTGGGACCTCGTCGGGCACTCGTGGGGCGGCGGTCTCGCATTGCTCGCCGCCGCCGAGGATCCGACCGGGGTGCGGCGCGTGGTCACCTTCGATGCCGTCGGCGCGACCAGCGGCTGGCTCGACGCGCTCCATGCGAGCGCCCTCGCGCACCTCGAGCGGCGCGGCGCCACCGAGGCGCGCGCGCTCCTCGCGCTGCTCGACCCGCTGCTGCTGCACGAACCCGATCCCGAGCGCCACGCGGAGTACAGCCGCACGATGTATGCGGCGTGGTTCCACGACCAGGAGATGCGCTCGTTCGCCCCGCCGCCCGCGCACAGTCCCACCGGCGCGACGGTCGCCGCGCGGCTGCGGCGCGAGGGATTCGACTGGCGCGCCCGCTACGCCGCGGTGCAGGCACCGGTGCTCCTCGTGCACGGCGAGGAGGACGCGCTGCCGATCGCCGAGGCGCATGCCACCGCGCGGCTCATCCCCACCGCGCGCGTGGTGCCCATCCCGGCGGCGGGGCACATGCCGTTCTTCGAGAATCCCGAGCCGACCTTCGCGGCGGCGCTGAGGTTCCTCGCGGAGCCGGACGATGCGTGACGCCGGGGGCCGTGCATCCCTCGTCACAATCGCCCTCGCCGCGGTGGCCGCCCTCGCGTCCTGCACCGGCGCCGCATCCGACGCGCGCCCGCCGCGTGATGGCGCGCGAACCACCACATCCGCGCGTGCCGCGGCCGACAGCGCCTTCGCCGACTCCGTGCTCCGGGCCGCGGAGGACCTCGGCGCCGAGGTCGAGGTCCGCACCTCCGACCTCCCGGCTCCCGTGCGCGATGCGGCCGCGATCCGCCTCGCGCTCGCCACCGACTCCGCCGGCACGTACCTCTTCGAGCTGCTCGCGGCGCGGGACTCGGTGCTGTATCGCTGGCCGCCACGCGATGGGGCGCCGCTGTTGCTCTGGGTGCAGCGCGCCCCGCTCGGCGACGCCGAACGCGAGTTCCCGCGCGTGGTCGAGGAGGCGTTCCTCCCGTGGACCGAGACCGGGATCCCCATCGCGTTCCTGGTCACCGAGGACTCCGCACGCGCCGACGTGCGCGTGACGTGGGTGGACCGCTACGAGAGCGAGACCACCGGGCGCACGCGCTGGGTGCACGATGACCACGGCTGGATCACCGGCGCCTCGATCGAGCTCGCGCGGCGGCAACCCGATGGCCGGCCGCTCGACGGTCGCGCGCTGCGCGCGATCGCCCGGCACGAGGCCGGGCACCTGCTCGGGCTCGCGCACTGCGCGGGCGAGGGCAACATCATGGCCGCGCGCATCCGCGTCCCGGAACTGAGCGAGGCGGACCGCGCCACGGTCCGCCTCCTCTACCGCCTGCCGCCGGGGCGGCTCGTCGAGCGCTGACCGGTGCCGCGCGCGGGCCGGCGCGTCGCGCCATCACCCGCGCCGCGGGGGGCACGCCGCCCGGCCGCCCTCAGCGCGGTCCGAGCTTCATCGTCAGCGTGAGCTGCTTCCGGTCGCGGCCGCGGGTCACGGCGATCGTCGCCTCGGCGTTGCGCGTGTTGGCGAGCACGCGGATGACATCGCCCGGCGCACGCACCGCGGTGCGGTCCACCGCGGTGATCACGTCGCCGCTCTTGAGCCCGCTGGTGGCGGCGAGGCTCCCGGTGGCGACGGCGTTCACGAGTACGCCGTCGCGCACGCCGAGCAGCTCGCGCCAGTCGGCGTCGAGGGCGCGGAACTCGGCGCCGCCGAAGAAGCCGCGCTCGCCGCCCGCCTCGGTCCCCTCGAACACGAGGATGCGCATCTCGGTCGGGCCGAGGTCGCCCGGGTCGGCCGGCAGGCGCGGCGACGACTCGATGGTGACGGAGCGGCCGTCCGGGGTGTCGCGCACGATCATCCGCCCGGGCATCGGCTGCGCGATGCGCATCGGCAGCAGCGAGCGCTTGAGCTCCTCGCACGAGGGCCCGAGGCTCTCGGGACGCCGGCCGACCGTGACCGGCACGTCGCGCGGGCCCGCCTCGCGCTCGATGCGGAGCGTCACCGCGCGGCCCGGCACCAGCAGCGGGGCCAGCTGTGCGCCGAGCCGCTCGGGCTCGAGCGCGGTGATGGGACCGATCTGCACGACCTTGTCGCCGGCCCGCAGCCCCGCCCGCTCGGCCGGGGATCCCGGCTCGACCGACTCGATGTAGCTCGCCGCGTCCTGGATCCGGCCCCCGACCATCTCGCCGACCGAGGTGATGCGGACGCCGATGTAGCCGGCGGGCATCGCCGCGCCGCCGTCGAGGCAGCGCGCCTCGACCGCGCTCATCATCGCGAACCCCTGCCGGAGGTGCTCGTTGAGCTCCTCCTCAAGGCGGCGGCGCGTCGGGAAGTCGGCGGCATCCGCCTCGCGGAGGCGCGTCACCAGCTGCTGCTCGCGCTCGCGCCACGCGCGCACGGTGGCCTGCACGACGGGGGCATCGGAGGTGAACACGCGCGTGACCGCGGAGTCGGGCTTCACGGTGACGCGCTGCGTGACGTTCACCTGCTGCGCCGCGGCACCGGCGGCGGCGGCGGCGAGCCCGGCGGCGAGCACCAGGGCGAGCACGAGGGCGCGCCGCGCGACCGACCAGGCGGGAGGCACGGGGAGCGGGCGCATCAGTAACTCTCGAACCGGCGCTGCGCCGGGGCGGTCGCGCCGATCTGCCGGAGCGTCGCCTCGCGGGCGCCGAGGGTGGTCAGGTAGTACTGGTTGAGCATCGGGTCCTGCGGGGCGCGGTAGAGCGCGGCACGCGCGGCCGCGGCGATCTCGTCGAGGGCCGCGAGGCGCGCCTGGTAGGAATCCTCGTTCATGCCGATGAACCGCGCCGAGGTGTCCTGCGAGGCGAGGAACGCGGCGGCGCTCTGGTACTGCTGCTGGGCGACGGCGAGCGCACGCACCGCCTCATCGGGCGAGCGGTAGGCGGTGGTCGGCGTCATCGGCACGCCGGCGACGACGTCGTCGAGGGGCCGCATCGCGGGCGCGGTGAAGCGGCCGAGGGCGGCACCGCCGATGAGCAGCGCGAGCCCGGCGGCGGCGCGCATCGCCCAGACCTGCACCGACGGCGGCCGCGCCGGGAGCCGGCGGAAGCCCGCGTCCTCGAGCGCGCGGACGCCGACCGCACCGGAGGGCCGCGCCGCCGCGGGGCGCGCGACGGTCGCCGCAGGCGCCGCCTCGAGCCGATCGCGGTCCACGATGATGCCGTCGGCGCGCAGCTGCGGCGCGAGCTGCGACCAGGCGGTGAGCGGTTCGGTCGGGAGCGGCGCCATCGCGCTCAGCCGCGCGAGGCGCCGGTACGCGGCGACCTCGGCGCGGCAATCCCAGCAGCCGGCGAGGTGCGTGGCCTCGTCGGGCGTGAGATGGTCGTCGGCCAGGGCGGCCAGGCGGTCAGTCGAGAGATGCGACATCGGAGGGATCCTTCGCCGGCGAGGAGACATCCACGAGATGCGCGAGCAGCCGGCGGAGCTTCGCGCGGGCCTTGAAGAGCTGGGACTTGCTGCCCCCCGAGGTGATGCCGAGCTCGGCGGCGATCTCCTCGTGGGTGTACCCCTCGACGTCGTGCAGCACGAAGACCGCGCGTGCGCCGGGGGAGAGCTGCCGCACCGCCTCGTCGATGCTCTGGGCGAGGAAGGTGCGGTCCGGGTCGTCCTCCACCGGGACGGTGTCGTCCTCGATCACCGTCTCGAGCTTGGCGAGCCGCCGGACCGACCGGAGCGCATTGAGCGTGCGGTTCACCGCGATGCGATGCGCCCAGGTGCTGAACTGCGAGTCGCCCCGCCACGTCGGCAGCGCCCGGAAGATCTGGATCCAGACCTCCTGGGCGATGTCCGCCGCCTGGTCGGGGTCACCGACGAGGCGTCGCACGACGGCGTCGATGCGCGGCGCATGCTCGACCCAGAGGGTGCGCAGCGCCGCCTCGTCACCGTTGATGGCGCGGCGGATGGTGAGGGGGTCGGTGGCCATACCGTTGCGTAAGGTGTGTCACCCCGGGCCGGGTCGAGGGTTGCCCCCCGGCCCGGGAAATGCAACGATACCGCAGGGTGTGACGTTGGAGGGGGGTCACCCGTCGCCCCCTATGCCCCGCATCCCGGGGCGGACGGCAGGGTACGACCAGTGCTCCCCCACGCCCTACGTCCCGATACTCCAAGCAGTTACCGCCCCTCCCGCCCCTCGCCGCACCCGACTCCCGCTGCCGTGATCATCGCCGCCGTCGCGCTCTCCGCCTCCCTGGTCCTCGGCAAGGGCCTCCCGACCAGTGCGCCCCGCACCGTCGGGATGAGCGCGGACCGTCTCGCGACGGTGGACCGGGTCGTGCGGCGCGGCATCACGGCCGGCGCCTACCCGGGCGCCGCGGTCGTCGTGGGCCGCAAGGGCTACGCCGTCTGGCAGAAGGGCTACGGCCGCCTCTCGTGGACCTCCACGAGCGCCGCCGTGGATGCCACCGAGACCATCTACGACCTCGCCTCCCTCACCAAGGTCATCGCCACCACCACCGCGGCGATGATCCTCTACGACGAGGGCAAGCTCGACCTGCAGGCGCCGGTCCAGCGGTACCTCCCCGAGTTCACCGGGGACATGAAGGAGCTCGTCACCGTCGAGCATCTCCTCACGCACCGCTCCGGCCTGCCGCCGGGCCGACAGCTCTGGAAGACCGCGCGCACGCCCGCCGAGGCGCGCCAGCAGGTGCTCGAGACGCGGCTGCAGCAGCGGCCGGGCGCGCTCTACAACTACTCCGACCTCGGGCCCGACATCCTCGGCTTCATCGTCGAGCGGATCACCGGGCAGTCGCTCGACGCCTTCACCGAGGCGCGCATCTTCGCGCCGCTCGGGATGGAGGACACCGGCTGGCGCCCCGCCGCCTCGCTCACCGCGCGCATCGCGCCCACCGAGGTGACGCCGCCGCGCGGCTACCCCGTGCGCGGCGAGGTCGCCGACGAGGCCGCCTTCGCGCTCGGGGGCATCGCCGGCCACGCCGGGCTCTTCGGCACCGCGACCGACCTCGCGGTCTTCGCGCAGATGATGCTCAACGGCGGCGAGTACCAGGGCACGCGGATCGTGAAGGCGGAGACCGTCCGCCGCTTCACCACCGAGGTGCGCGACCACCGCGCGCTCGGCTGGGAGGTCGCGGCCGGCGAGCGTGGTGCCGGCCAGTACCTCAGCAAGGCGGCGTTCGGCCACGTCGGCTACACCGGCACGTCGCTCTGGATCGACCCCGAGCGCGACCTCTTCGTGATCCTGCTGACCAACCGCGTGCACGCCGCGCGGGCGCGCCGGCCGGGGATCATCATCGCCGACGTCCGGCACGACCTCGCCGACGCCGCCGCGCTCGCCGTCACCGACGAGCCGCTCCTGCGCCAGGTCGCGTGGCCGCGTAGGTTCCGGGTGGACCAGGCCGCGGATTGGACGCGCGGCCGTCCGCTCGCCAAGCGCCCGACCACGAAGCCCATCCGGAAGTGACCAGTTCAGAGCTGCCCATCGCCGGCCAGGGGCCGGCGGCCGCGCCGTCCCCGTCGGCGCCGCCACCCGCGCCCGTCGGTGCCCCCGAAGCCGCCGCGGCGCCGATCGACGCGGCGCCCGCCGCCTCGCCCGGCGGCGCCTTCGGCGTGGACCAGGTGAAGCTCTCGCTCCGCCGCGTGAAGGATCCCGAGCTCAACCTCAACATCCTCGACCTCGGGCTCATCTACGACATCGCCGTCACCGGCAACGACGTGAAGGTGGACATGTCGCTGACGTCGCCCGGCTGCCCGTCGGGGCCCGAGATCATGCAGGAGGCCGAGCAGCAGCTGAAGGCGATCCCCGGCGTGGGGAAGGTCGAGATCGAGCTCGTCTGGTCGCCACCCTGGACGCCGGACCGCATCGAGCCGCGGGTGCGCGCCTACCTCGGCTTCTGACGCACGCCGGCACGAACGACGACGGGCCGCCCTCGGGCGGCCCGTTCGCGTTCCGTCGTGCGGTGCCCGCGCCGCTCAGTCGCGGTAGGGCGATTCCTTCTGCCACGGCGCGAGCGCCTTCACGAACCCGGCGCCGAGCTCGGCGACCTGCCACTTCCGGAACTCGGGGATCCGCTCGAGCGCGCCGACCTCGCCCGGCAGCAGGCGCGCGACCTGCTCCATGCGGTCGCGCGAGCAGAGCACGCCGGGATCGAGGTCGAGCCGCGTCGCGGCGGCGTCGCGCACGGCCTTCAGCGCGCCGACCTTGTGGTCGAACTCGGGGTCGCGGTCCCAGCGCGCGGACTTCGGGAACTTCGGCAGCTCGGCCTCGGGCACGTCCTGCCCGCGCTGGACCGCGGCGAGGATGTCGTCGGCGGCGCGGTCGAGCATGCCGCGCGGCATCCCCTTGATGCGGCCGAGCGCGTCCTTCGTGGCGGGGAGCCCGCGCACGATGTCGAACAGCACCTCGTTGCTCACCACGCGGAAGGTCGCGCGATCGAGCTTCAGCGCGGTCGCGTCGCGCCACTGCACGAGCTCGCGGAAGATCGCGAGCTCGCGCCGCGTGAGGTCGCGCGCACCCTTCACCTTGAGGAAGGCGTTCGCCGGGTCCTCGTCCGGCCACGCGATCGACTCGAGGCGCGCGAACTCCTCCTTCGCCCAGGCGAGCCGGCCCTTCGCCTTGAGCTCGTCGTGCAGCACGTCGCGCAGCCCGAGCAGGTGCATCGTGTCCTGCGCGGCGTAGTCGAGCATGTCGGCGGTGAGCGGCCGCATGGACCAGTCGGCGCGCTGGTGCTTCTTGTCGAGCTTGAGCCCGAACGACCGCTCGAGCAGCGCCGCGAGGCCGAACGCCTTGATGCCGAGCAGCTGCGCCGCGATGCGCGTGTCGAACACGTTGCGCACCTGCCAGCCGTAGTCCTGGCGCAGGAGCCGCAGGTCGTAGTCGGCGTCGTGGAAGACGATCTCCACCGCGGGATCCTGCACGAGGTCGCCGAGGAGGGCCGGCGCGGCGATCGGCAGCGGGTCGATGATCGCGTGCTGGTCGCGGGTCGAGAGCTGCAGCAGGTAGACCCGGTCCACGAAGCGGTGGAAGCTCGCGCCCTCCGTGTCGAGCGCCAGGATCGCCGAGGAGCGGATCGACCCGAGCCAGCGCTCGACGGCGGCGTCGGTGTCGAGATAGGCGGCGGTGGGCGACTCGGAGCGGGGCATCGGTGCCGCAATCTAGCCCCCCGCCCTGCATTCGGCGTGGGGGAATCCGCCGACCCGCGGCACG
>JAIBBJ010000015.1 GCA_019694735.1 Gemmatimonadaceae bacterium
ATCCACTCGGCGGTCAGCATCTTCACGCCGACGATCGCCAGGACGAGCGCCAGCGAGACCTTCAGGTAGCGGAACTTCTCGATCAGCCCCGCCAGCCCGAAGTACAGCGACCGCAGGCAGAGGATCGCGAAGACGTTCGAGGTGAAGACGAGGAACGGGTCCGCCGTGATCGCGAAGATCGCCGGGATCGAGTCCACGGCGAAGATGAGATCCGTCGTCTCGACCAGCACGAGCGCGACCGCCAGCGGCGTCAGGAACGTGCGGCCGTTCAGCTCCACGAGGAAGTGCTGCTCATGGAAGCGATCCGTGACCGGGAAGTGGCGCCGCAGCCACCGCGTCACGGAGCTCTCCACCTCCTCCTCCTCCTTCGCCTGGTTCTGGAAGAGCATGCGGATGCCCGTGAAGACCAGGAACGCACCGAAGAAGTAGAGGACCCAATGGTAGCGCGCCACCAATTGCGCGCCCACACCGATCATCGTGCCGCGCATCGCGAGCGCGCCGAGGATCCCCCAGAACAGCACGCGGTGCTGATGGATCAGCGGGACCTTCAGGTGCTCGAAGATCAGCGCGATCACGAACACGTTGTCCATCGACAGGCTCAGCTCGACCACATAGCCGGTGAGGAACTTCACCGCCGCGAGCTTGCCATCGTTCTGGTGCCCATCCACGGCGTCGACCGCCGTGCCGAGACCCAGCCAATGTGCCCCGTAGGCGTAGTGGACGAGCACCGAGAACAGGACGGCCATCACCACCGTGCCGGCGGTGAAGACCATGGCCTCGCGCAGCGTCGGGGCATGCGCCTTCCGGTTGAACACGCCGAGATCGAGCGCCAGCACCACGGCGATGAAGAGCAGGAACCCTAGCCACGCCCACATCATGCGCCGCGCTCCGCGTCGACCCACTGCGTCCACTCCGCTTCCTGCACGCCGATCGTGAGCTTCCCGCCGAAACGGGTGAGGGGCTGTACCAGCAGGAGCGGTTCCTCGGTGAGCAGGGTGAACCAGCGATCGTCGGACAGCCGCGCGGCGCCGAGCCCGAGGTCCTGGTAACGCCGGGCGGTGCGGTCGATGAGGGGAGTGAGACCGAACCTCTGGACGAAGCGCTGCAGTTCGCCCTTGCTCGCAGCGCGCTCCTTGAGGTCCACGAAATGCACCTTCACCCGGCGCTCGCTCCAGAACCGGAGCGCCCGCCGAGTATCCTGGCTCTTCTGTGTGCCGAAGACCTGCACTTCCACCCGGTCGCCCCCGATATTCCACGGCCCAGCGGCATGCGCCGCCAGGTCCCGGAATCTACTCAGGTCCACACTGTCGATTCATCCGCCGTTCCGCCCCGCCTGGTGGCTGCCCGGGCCGCACCTCCCCACGATCTGGGGCAAGCTCGCGCGTCGCCTCCCGGACGCGCACGAGCGGATCGAGCTGTGGCCCACCCCGGATGGCGACCGCCTGTCCGTCGCCCGGCTCGACGCCCCCGATCCCGACGCCCCGCTGCTCCTGCTACTGCACGGACTCGAGGGCTCCGTGCGGTCGAAATACGCGCAGGGATTGATGCACCACGCCCGCGCGCGCGGCTGGTCGGCGGCGCTGGTGATCTTCCGCAGCTGTGACGGTCGTATCCCAGCCACCCCGCGGCTCTACCATTCCGGTGAGACCAGTGACGCCGACCTCGTCATCCGGCGCCTTGCCGCCGAGCGGCCAGGGCGAGCCCTCCTCGCGGCCGGCGTGTCGCTCGGCGCCAACGTGCTCCTCAAGTGGCTCGGCGAGCAGGGCGACCGGACGCCGCCGGAACTGCGGCGCGCCGCCGCCATCTCGACCCCCTTCGACCTCGCGGCCGGCAGTCGCCATCTCGAACGGGGGTTCTCACGCGTCTACGTCCGCCATTTCGTGAAGGGGCTCCGCGCGAAGGCCCTCCGGACCCTCGCTCGGCACCCCGGACTCCCGGTGGACCGGGGCCGCCTGCTCGCCGCCCGCTCATTCTGGGACTTCGATGACGTGTTCACGGGCCCGGTCCATGGGTTCGCGGGTGCCGACGACTACTACGCGCGGTCGAGCTCTCTGGGCTTCCTCGACCGCATCACGGTACCGACCCTGCTCCATTCCGCCGTGGACGACCCCTTCCTGCCGGCTGCGATCCTGGACCGGGTCCGGGAGGTGGCGCGCCGGACCCCCGCGCTGACCGTGGACTTCACGCCGCGCGGCGGACACGTCGGCTGGGTCGCCGGACCGCCCTGGGCGCCCATCTATTGGATGGAACACCGCGTGACGCATTGGCTTGGTGGCGGGTCCTGAGCGTGTAGCTTTCGAGTCGGACGCTCCTTCTACCGATCCCAGGGTCTCCGTGAGTTCGACGACAGCCGAGTACCACGACGACATCATCTATCCGAACACTGCGGCGTTCATCTTCGTCCACCTGGTGCCGATCGCAGCACTCTGGTCTGGCGTGACGGCGACCTCCGTGCTGCTCGCGATCACCCTGTACGTGGTGCGGATGTTCGGCATCACCGCCGGATACCACCGCTATTTCTCGCATCGGTCGTTCCGCACCTCGCGCGTCGGGCAGTTCCTCCTCGCCTGGCTCGCGATGAGCTCGGCCCAGAAGTCGGTGCTCTGGTGGGCCGCGCTCCACCGCCATCACCACCGGCACTCGGATACCGAGGACGATGTGCATTCGCCACTCCACCGCGGCTTCTGGTACTCGCACGTCGGGTGGATCTTCGATGCGAAGCACGATCAGACCCGACTGGACGAGGTCCCTGACCTCGCGAGATTCCCGGAGCTCCGTTTCCTCGACCGGCACCAGTTGCTGCCGGCGATCTCGCTCGCGATCCTCTGCTTCCTGATCGACGGGTGGCCGGGGCTGCTCATCGGCTTCTTCGCCAGCACGGCCGTGCTCTACCACGGCACGTTCTTCATCAACTCGCTCGCCCACGTGACCGGCACGCAGCGCTACGTGACCGGGGACACCTCGCGCAACAACTGGTGGCTCGCGGTCATCACCCTCGGGGAGGGGTGGCACAACAACCACCACTATTACCAGCGCTCCACCCGGCAGGGCTTCCGTTGGTATGAGTTCGATCCGACGTTCTACGCGCTCAAGGTGATGAGCTGGGCGCGACTCGTGTGGGATCTCGGCGAACCCCCGGTCGAGGTGGTGCGGAACGAGCGGCGACTCGGCGCCGCGACCCTCGAGCGGGTCGCACGGCAGCTCGCTGAACGCTTCCCGAGCGGCCAGTTCGCGGCGCAACTCGCGCAGGCGCGTGCAACCTTCGACGCCCATCCGAAGGTCATCGAGCTCCGGGCCCGCCTCGCGGCCGGCCAGACCCGCGCCGAGGAAGCGTGGCACGAGCTCCAGGAGCACCTGCCGCACCTCCCGCATCTGCCGTCCATGCCGGAACTGCGCGCCCGCGCCCTCCAGATGTATGCGGAGAGCCCGTCCACCGACGAGATCGTCGCGCGCGCCAGACAGGTCATCGCCGAGCGCTTCAGCCTCGAGCTCTTCCCGGAGCTGCGCCCGGCCACCGCGTAGCCTCTCGCGAACGGGCGGAACAGTTGACACGTTAAGGGGGTGGTGGCACGCCACCCCCTTTCTGCGTGCCCATCCCTTCTCGGAGCCCCCGCGATGCTGATCCGACGTCTCCTCCCCGTCGCCGCCCTCACCTTCGCCGCGTGCACGGTGCAGCGCCTGCCGCAGTCCGCTCCCGCGGCGACCGACGACCACTCCAGCCATGCCGCCATGGCGGCGCCGATGGGCGCCAGCCGGCAACAGGACCCGCGCATCGCGCCGGGCGCCGCGGAAGCCGCGGCGCGTCTCCAGGCCTCGACGCGGCACGGCGAGTGGGCGATGGTCCCTCTGCAGGCAGGCGGCAAGGACTCGATCGCCGCGTGGGTCGTGTATCCCGAGCGCCGGGACAACGCGCCGGTGGTGGTCGTGATCCACGAGATCTTCGGCCTGTCCACATGGGTTCGCGCCGTGGCCGATCAGCTGGCGGCCGACGGCTTCATCGCCATCGCGCCCGACCTGCTCTCCATCGAGCGCGGCGGGGCGACCACCGACACCATTCCGACCGCGACCGCGACGCAGCTGATCCGGAACGTCACGCCGGACAAGATGAACGCGATGGTGCAGGCCGTCGCACAGTACGGCATGGCGCTGCCGTCGGCACGGAAGATCTACGGCGTCGTCGGTTACTGCTGGGGCGGATCGGCATCGTTCAACCACGCGGTCTTCAACGGGGCGGGCCTCAAGGCCGCCGTCGTCTACTACGGTGCGTCGCCCGCGGACACCCTGATCGCGCGGGTGCAGGTGCCGGTGCTCGGCCTCTACGGCGGGAACGACCAGCGGGTGAACTCGACCATCCCGCGCGCCGATTCGACGATGAAGGCGATCCGCGGCACCTTCGTCAACCGGATCTACGAGGGGGCGGGGCACGGGTTCCTCCGACAGCAGGCGGACTCAGCGAATGCCGTGGCGGCGAAGCAGGCGTGGCCCGAGACGGTCGCGTGGTTCCGGAAGTACCTCAAGTGAGCCCGCCGGCGCGCGGCCTTCCGTGAGCGCACGAAGGGGCGGCCGGTGGCCGCCCCTTCGGCGTTCCGGGAGGGCGGACGCCCCCTAGGAGCGCGCCTCGCTCACCCAGACGCCGAGCCACGCGGGGAGATTCCCGCTCATCTCCAGGAAGTCATCGAAGTACACCAGGCCCTCCTCCTCGAGTGCCTCCACCAGCGCACCGAGCGCATCGGCATCGTAGACCGGCCCGACCACGACCACCTGGCCTTCGACGCGGAACTCCTCGGGCGTCAGGTTGAGCCACCGATCGAAGGAGGCGCGCGTCAGTCCCGCGCGCTCGAAGGCCGGGCGGTGGATGATCAGCGTCGGGGCATCGTGCGTCAGCGGAATGGGCATCGTCGGGGCGGTCGAGGGCGGGAGGGCGTGTACATAGATTATCCGCGTGCGACCGGACGCGCAGGGCTTCGACGTCATCGTCATCGGAGGCGGGCACGCGGGGACCGAGGCCGCGGTCGCCGCCGCACGCCGCGGTGCACGCACCGCGCTGCTGACCACCTCACTCGAGTCGATCGGCCAGCTCTCCTGCAATCCCGCGATGGGCGGCGTCGCGAAGGGCACCGTCATCCGCGAGATCGACGCGCTCGGCGGCGTCATGGGACGCGCCACGGACCTGGCGACGCTCCAGTTCCGGATGCTCAACCGCGGGAAGGGTCCGGCCGTCTGGGCGCCGCGCGCTCAGACGGACCGCGGTCTCTATCGCCGTGCCGTGCGCCACCTCGTCGAGGCGCAGCCCCTGCTGACGACCGTGCAGGGAACCGCCGCGCGACTGCTCGTCGGTCCTGGCGGGTCGATCACCGGCCTTGAGACCGCCGAGGGCAGCCGGCTCGCGGCACGTGCGGTCGTCGTCTGCACCGGCACCTTCCTTCGGGGTCGTCTGCATGTCGGCACCGCGTGGTCGGCGAGCGGGGGGCGCGCCGGCGAGCCAGCGACGGTCGCGCTCGCGGAGCAGTTCGCCGAGCTCGGCCTCCGCACCGCCCGCTTCAAGACCGGCACGCCACCGCGGATCGACGGACGCACCGTGGACTTCGCTCGGCTCGAGCGGCAGGACAGCGAGATCGAGGACTTCGACTTCTCCTGGTCCGCCTTCTGGCCGGCGCCCCGACGCCACGGCGACCGCACGCGGCATCCCGAGCAGGTGCCGTGCTGGCTCACGCACGCCGGCCCGGAGGTGAAGGCGCTGGTGCAGGATCACCTCCAGGAGTCGGCGATGTACGGCGGCGCCATCGGCGCCCGGGGCCCGCGCTATTGCCCGAGTATCGAGGACAAGGTCGTCCGGTTCGCCGACGCCGAGCGGCACCTCGTCTATCTCGAGCCGGAAGGGCTCGACACGAGCGAGCTCTACGTCAACGGACTCTCGACGTCGCTGCCCGCGGAGGTGCAGCTCGCGATGCTCCGGGCGGTCCCGGGCCTGGAGCGGGTCGCGATGACGCGCGCCGGTTACGCGATCGAGTACGACTACGTGCCGCCCACACAGCTGGCACCGACGCTCGCCACGCAAGCGCTGCCGGGACTCTTCCTGGCCGGCCAGATCAACGGCACCACCGGGTACGAGGAAGCCGGCGGCCAGGGGGTCATCGCCGGGCTGAACGCCGCGGCCCACGCGCTCGCCCTCGCACCGCTCGTGCTGGGGCGGGACCGCGCCTACATCGGCGTGCTCGTGGACGACCTCGTGACCCGGGGCGTGGATGAGCCCTACCGGCTCTTCACCTCACGCTCGGAGTTCCGGCTCACCGTCCGACAGGACAATGCGGTGCCGCGGCTGCTGCCGGTCGCGCAGGCACTCGGGCTGCTCACGCCCGCCGAGGCAGCGCAGGCAGAGCGGCGCGTCGCCGACGAAGCCTCGGCGCAGGCCCTCGCCGCGGCGACCACGATCGCGCCGGCGGCCGCGGCCGCGGTGCTCGCGGCGGCCGGCGAGCGAGGGCTCGCCCACGGCGTCCCGGTCGCGGAGGTCGCGAAGCGTCAAAAAGTATCGCTCAGAGACTTATTCACCGCCGCTGGCGTCGGCGAGGCGCTCGGGGCGGAGGCGGTGATCACCGCCGATCTCGAACTCAAGTACGCGGGCTATCTCGCGCGGGAGCGCACCGCGGCCGCACGGCTCCAGCGGCTCGGCGCCTTCGCCCTGCCGGAGGCGGCGCCCTACGCCGAGATGCGGACCGTGAGCGTCGAGGCGCGACAGAAGCTGGCGGCGCGCCGGCCAGCGACCCTGGCCCAGGCCGCCAGCATCCCCGGCGTCAGCCCGGCCGACCTGCAGAACCTGGTCCTCGAGGTCGAGCGGTGGCGACGCGCCTGATCGCCCTCGCGGTCCTCGCCCTCTCGTTGCTCCCCATCGCCGGCTGGCTCCCCGGCGGGGAATCGGACGTCGAGTACGCGGCCCGCCTGCTCGACTGGACCTATGGCCTCGCGCTCTGCGGCGGCATCGGCGGACTCGCGGTCTTCCTCACCCGGGCGCGACTGGCCGCTGGCGGCGAAGGGACCGCCGACCACGACCGCCCACCCGGGTCGGCCGGCACGGGCTTCGCCGTCGGCGTCGGACTCGCCGCCGCCGCCCTCTATGCACTCATCGCGCGGACGGTCTTCTCGGGCCGGCCGCTGCTCATCGACGAGATCGTGCAGGTGCTGCAGGCGCGCTGGTATGCCGCCGGCCACGTCTGGGTTCCCACGCCCGAACCCCGCGAGTTCTTCTCGATCCTCCACCTGGTCGACCTGGGGCCACGCACGTACAGCCAGTTCCCGGCCGGCGGTCCCGCGATGCTCGCGCTCGGATCGCTCGTCGGCGCCGAGTGGCTGGTCGGGCCGGTGGTGGGGTTCGGCTGCGTGTGGCTCTTCGCACGCCTGCTGCGCGCCCTGGAGCCTGAGGCATCGCGCCGATGGCACCGCGGAGCGGTCGCCCTCTTCGCCGTGGCGCCGTTCGGTGCCTTCATGTTCGGCTCGCACATGAACCACGCGACCACGCTCCTGTGGCTGCTCGTCGCGTGCGTGGGGCTCGCCGCTGCGGCGGCTGACGAGACGGCATCACCCTGGTGGGGGCTGCTCACCGGGCTGGGCCTCGGCGTGGCTGCGACCATCCGCCCGGTGGACGCTGCCGCGTTCGCGCTGCCGGCCGCCGGGTGGCTCCTCTGGCGCGCGCGCCGGGGTGGGAAGCCCATGGCCGTGTTGCTCGCGAGCGGAGTCGGCGTCGCCGCGCCCTTGGCCGCGCTCCTGTACGTGAATGCGCAGACCACCGGACGGCCGCTCCTGTTCGGCTATGATCTCCTCTGGGGCGCCGGACACGGCCTCGGGTTCCATCGCTCGCCGTGGGGGCCGGTCCACACGCCGATGCGAGGGCTCGAGCTCGTCAGCCTCTACCTCACGCGGCTTTCGGTCTACCTCTTCGAGACGCCATTCCCGGCGTTGCTTCCCGCGGCTGGGGCCCTCTGGTGGCACCGCACCCTTCGACCGCTTGACCGCTACCTGTTGGTGAGCGCCGGGCTCGTGCTCACCGGGTACTGGGCCTACTGGCATGACGGCTTCTACCTCGGCCCTCGCTTCATGGTGCCGCTGCTGCCGGTGCTCGTGCTCTGGAGCGCCCGTTGGCCGCGCGCGCTGGCAACGCGATTCCCAGCTCGTCCCGGGGTGCGGCGCGCGTCCACGGTCACGCTCGTCGCGGGCGGGGCATATGCGGCGCTGTCCCTCGCCATGGTGCGCGTGCCACAGTACCGGAACGGCATGACCTCCATGCGCGCGGATATCGAGGCCGCCTCGCAGGCGGCCGACGTGCACGGGGCGCTCGTGCTCGTGAAGGAGAGCTGGGGTGCACAGCTGGTGGTGCGGATGTGGGCCCGAGGGATCGCGCGTAGCGACGCCGAGGTGCTCTACCGGAATGTGGATGCCTGCCGTCTGGAGCTCGCCCTTGATTCCCTCGAGGCCGCCGACGTGCGCGGCCTCGGGGCCCGCGCGGTACTGGTGCCGCTCCAATCCGACTCGGCACGGCTCGTGAAGAGCGATCGATCCCCGGACTATACGGAGCGGATGCTGCCGGGACTCGCGTACCCACCCCGGTGCGAGGCGCGGATCCGCGAGGATCAGGCTGGCTTCTCACACCTCGCACCGCTGCGGCTCGCGCGCGACGGGAACGTCTACGCCCGATGGCTGCCCGGCCGTGAGCGGGAGATCGCGGCACGGTTCCCGGAACGAGCGGTCTACCTGCTCGGCCGGCGCGATGCCAGCGTCGGCGCGCCATTCACCTTCACGCGACTCCGGCCGTAGCACCGTCCGCCGAGGCACCGCGGGACATGGCGCGCGTGTACTATGGATATCGTCGTGGTTGGCACATTAAGTAGCATATCCATACTAAATGGAGCACCCCATGTCCGGTCCCCCGAAGCCGATCCGTGTCCTCCTGGTGCTGGCCCTCGCCGCGCAGAGCGCCGCGGCACAGAGTCCTCTGGTTCCCTCGTCAGCAACACCGCCACGCATCGTGACGTCCGCGGTCGAGGAGGTGGAGATCGCCCCGGATCGCGCCGTCGTCACCTTCAGCGTGCAGACTCGCGGGCGGACGGCCGCGGTCGCCGGACAGGAGAACGCGCGGCTCCAGGCGGCCATCCTCGACACGCTCCGACGCGCGGGGATCGCCTCGGTGCAACTCAAGACGCAGGGGGTCAGCATCAACCCCGAGTACGAGTATCCTCGGGATGGTGGACGACCGACGGTCGTCGGGTATCAGGCGCAGAACACCATCCAAGTCGAGGTCCGCCAGATCGCGACGCTGGGAACGATCATCGACGCGGCACTCGCTCGCGGCGCGACGAACGTCGGCGGGCTGCGGTTCTTCGCCTCGAGCACCGAAGCCGCGACGCGGGAGGCGCTCCGCAAAGCCGTGATCCGGGCGCGCGCGGACGCGGATGCGATCGCGGAGGCGGCCGGCGGTCGCGTCGGGGCGCTGCAGGAGATCGTCTCGAATCCTGGCGGGGCGGCACCTCCCTACGTCGAAGGACCGCAGCCCATGCTGGCGATGCGCGCCGCGGCGGATGCTGCCCCGACTCCGATCGAATCCGGGGTGCTGAAGATCATTGTCTCGGTCGAGGCCCGTTTCACCTTCGTTCCTCGCTGAGTAGCCCTGCGAGCCCCTTTCTGGATCTTTTCTGAGGGGGTCGTTGGCTGGGTTTTTCACGTGAAACGAAGCCAGATGTGGGTTCCGTGTTGTTTCACGTGAAACAATCGGTTTGTCGGGGGAGGGGGTGGGCCGGTATATTCGCCGGTCCACCCCTCTCTCGCACCGGAAGACTGTGGCCCGCATCATCGCCATCGCGAACCAGAAAGGCGGCGTCGGCAAGACGACCACCGCCGTGAACCTCGCTGCATCGCTCGCAGCGGCGGAGCAGCGCACCCTGCTCGTGGACGGCGACCCTCAGGGGAACGCCTCGAGCGGCATCGGTCTCGCGCGCGACCAAGCGGGGGAGACCATCTACGACGTACTGCTCGACGCGTCCCGAATCGACACCGCCATCATCCACGAGGTGCAGTTCAAGCACCTGGATGTCCTTCCGGCCACTCCCGATCTCGCTGGCGCCGAGATCGAGCTCGTCGGAGAAGAGGAACGCGAGCTGGCCATGCGCCGCGCCCTCGAGCGCGTGCGCGCTGCCTACGACTTCATCCTGATCGACTGCCCTCCGTCGCTGGGCCTGATCACCCTGAACATGCTCGCGGCCGCGGACGCACTGCTCATCCCGCTGCAATGCGAGTACTACGCCCTCGAGGGGCTCTCCCAGCTGCTCAACACGGTCCACCTCGTCCAGCAGGGGGTGAACCCGAGCCTGGGAATAGACGGCGTCGTGCTCACGATGTACGACGCGCGCCTCAACCTCTCGCGCCAGGTGGCCAACGACGCGCGAGAGTATTTCGGCGCGAAGGTGTTCCAGTCGGTGGTACCACGGAACATCCGTTTAGCCGAGGCGCCTTCCTTCGGGAAGCCCATCATCCTGTATGACGTGGCCTCCGTCGGTGCTCAGGCGTATATGGGAGTAGCCCGTGAATTGATCGAGCTCAATCGCAATCGGTCGGCGTCATCAGGGGGTCCAGCCAGGGATCCCTAGGATATGCACCAGCTAACCTGTTGTATTGCAATATCTTACACTGCACTCACGGCGACAGATGAGCACTGACAAGAACAGGCGCCTCGGGCGCGGCCTAGAGGCGCTGCTCGCCCGGACACCGTCGCGGCAGGAGTCCGCGGCCCCGGCATCGCCTGAGACGTCCACCGCGTCCGTGCCTCGTGCGGGTGGCGAGTCCTCGTCGCCCCTTCGGTCGCTGCCCATCGCGCAGATCCGACCGAATCCGCTGCAGCCCCGCAAGGAGTTCAAGCCGGAGGAGCTCGCGGACCTCGAAGCGTCGTTGCGCGTCAGTGGTCTCCTGCAGCCCGTGACGGTCCGGCCGGCCCCGCGCGGCAGCGGCTACGAACTCATCGCCGGCGAACGCCGGTTCCGTGCGGCTCAGCGTCTGGGGTGGACCGAGATCCCGGCGATCGTGAAGGACGTGGATGATCGCCTGCTGTTGTCGCTCGCGATGGTCGAGAATCTGCAGCGGTCCGACCTCAATCCGATCGAAGAGGCCGAGGGCTATGAGCAGCTGATCAAGGACTTCTCGCTCACGCAACAGGAGGTCGCGGACATCGTCGGCAAGGATCGCTCGACGATCGCGAACACACTGCGTCTCCTCGCGCTCCCGGCGAGCGTCCGGCGTCTGGTCTGGGACGGCCAGCTCACGGTCGGCCACGCCCGCGCCCTCCTGGGGGTCGGTGACGAGATCCGCATCGCGGACCTCGCCCGAGAGGTCGTCGCGCAGGGACTCTCGGTGCGCGAAGTGGAGCGCCGGGTCCGTGAGGCGGCACCGGCGCCCAAGCGAAGCACGGCGCCGACCGCACCGCAGGCGACGAGCGATGTCCGCAGCGCCGAGGTCCGGTCCCTTGAGGACCAGTTGCGGAAGCATCTCGGGACCGACGTGCGGATCGTGCAGAGCGGGAAGGAGAAGGGTGAGCTCCGGGTGCCGTTCTACAGCGCGGACGACTTCGAGCGGCTGCTCGACCTCCTGCTCGGCGCCAATCGCCTCGCATGAACCGCAACCTGACGCCGAGGCCGGTCCGTGCCGCAGGAGCGAAGGATGCCCACGGGAGCATCCTCGACCCGAGCGCCGGAGCGCTCTACGTGCATATGCACCGCGAGAGTGGGCTCGCCCATCGGCACTACGTGCTGAAGGGGTGGCAGGTGCGGACGCTCCGCCTGCTGGTCTCGCGGCCGATGCAACTGGTCTACGTGATCGCGATCGTGACGATGGGCTGGGCCTGGTCGCAGGCCGCGCGCGTGCCGATCCTGCTGCTCCGCGTCGGCGAGCTCACCCGCGATGCCAAGCGACTCGATACGCTGACGGAACGCCTCACCCAACTCACCGCGCGGTATGAGCAGGTCCAACGCATGATGGCGGCGGCACGTGTGCCGACGGCATCTGCGAAGGACTCGGCGCGGGTCGCCCCGGTGGCGTCCCGGCCGGCACCCGTTCGTGACACGACCCGCGACACCACCCGTGCGCGCGCGGCGGCAGCGACCAAGGACACCTCCCGTCCGGTCCCGCCGAATCCCTGATCCAGAACTCAGGAGAGCCTTTGGCCATCTTCAGCAAGGACGACAACGCGCGCGCCGCCAAGGGAAGCGAGGCGACGCTCTCGATCATCTCCAGCGGTACGACCGTGAGTGGCGACGTCACGACCGGTGGCGTTCTGAAGGTCGAAGGTCAGGTCGATGGCAGCGTACGCGAAGCACGGCAGGTGATGCTCGCGAAGGAGGGCGCCATCCGGGGCGACGTCCACGCGAGCGAAGTCGTGGTGGGCGGGGTGATCGACGGGAACGTCACCGCACACGAGCGACTTGAACTGCAGTCGACCGCGGTGGTCAACGGCGACATCACCACGAAGTCCATCGTCGTGATGGAAGGCGCGCGCATCAACGGCGCAGTGCGGATGACGGAGCTGGCCCTGGTCGGCCGGGGTGATGAGAGTCGCGACACGAAGGATGCTCGCGCCGCGCGGAAGGGATGACACCAAAGCAACATCACCGCTACAGTCTCGTGGCGCGACAGCGTGGGTTTCCACAGAGATTGTTGGCAGTATTCGTTTGTTTCTATTACTGGTCTATGTCATTGCTGAATAAGACTTTACTTGGACTCATCAACCCGATTATTGCGCGGCGTGTCGTGCTTTTCCACAGCATCGCACTCCTCGCCCTCGGGTGCGGGCGCCCCGCGGCTGAGTCGGCGACGAAGAGCGAGTTCCGTGTGGCATTGCTCACTCCAGGTCCGATCTCCGACCAGGCGTGGAATGCCGCCGCGTACCGGGGCCTCGAACGCATCCGAGATTCCCTTGGCGCGGAGATCAGCCACATCCAGACCAAGACGCCGGCCGAGTTCGAGGAGAACTTCCGGCAATACGGCGCGAAGGGGTACGCGCTCGTCATCGGGCACGGCTTCGAGTTCCAGGAGGCGGCCCAGCGCGTCGGGCCCGAGTACCCGCGGACCGTGTTCGTGACCACCGGCGGCGAGGGGACCGGGCCCAACATCGCGGCGCTCTCCTTCGCGTTCGATGAACCGTCCTACCTCGCGGGCATGGCGGCGGCCGCGGTCTCCAAGAGCGGCGTGCTGGGTGAGATCGCCGGCACGGAGCTTCCGCCGGTGCAGGCGAGCTTCGCTGCGTTCGCAGCCGGCGCGCGGTCCGTGCGCCCGGACGCCACAGTTCTCACGGCCTACATCGGCAACTGGGACGATGCGGGAGCGGGGAAGGAACAGGCCCTCGCGCAGATCGCACGTCGCGCGGACGTCATCTTCCAGAACGCCGACGCAGCCGGCCTCGGCGTCTTCCAGGCCGTGCGCGAGCATCCCGGGACCTGGATCGTCGGATCGAACGCCGACCAGAACGCACTCGCACCGCAGTCCGCGCTCGGCAGCGTCGTCATCGACCTGCCGCACGCCTTCCTGCTCGTCGCGCGCGACGTGAAAGCCGGCACCTTCCAGCCGCGCGTCGTCCGATTCGACATCGCCACCGATGTCGTCCGGTGGGTCCCGAACCCGGCCACCGCGGGCGTCCCGGCGGCCGTGCAGGCCCGGATCGACTCGACTCGCGCCCGTTTCGCACGACACGAGTTCACGGTGCCGGCGGGGCGGCCGTGAGCACGGGCGTCCCGCTCGAGACGATCGCGCGCTACCTCGACACGGTGCTCGAGATCGCGCGTATCCCCGACTACCCGCCGGCCCTGAACGGCGTGCAGGTCGCCCATCGCGGGCCGGTCCGCCGCATCGCGGCCGCCGTGGACGGGTCGCTACGGACGATCGAGGCCGCGGCAGCCGAGGGCGCGAACCTGCTGCTCGTCCACCACGGCCTCTTCTGGAATGGTCTGCAGCCGCTGACCGGGCCGCACCTCGCGCGCGTGCGGGC
The DNA here is from genome assembly GCA_019694735.1 of Gemmatimonadaceae bacterium. Lineage (GTDB taxonomy): Bacteria > Gemmatimonadota > Gemmatimonadetes > Gemmatimonadales > Gemmatimonadaceae > Pseudogemmatithrix. Next base: position 14,015 of record JAIBBJ010000015.1, read on the forward strand.
GCTCCTCGACGCCGACCTGGCGGTCTACTCGGCGCACCTCCCGCTCGACGCACACGGCGCGTTCGGCAACTCGCTGCTCCTCGCGCGTGCCCTCGAGCTCGAGGTCAGCGCTGGCTTCGCCCGGTACCAACAGATCGATTGCGGGGTGCGGGGCATGGCGGACCTCGACACAACCGCACTCGTGGCGCGCGTGAGCGCGTGGGCCGCCCCCCTCGGACACCACGTGGTGGCGAGCGCGATCCGGCCCGGCCATCGCACGCGCCAGTGGGCGATCTGTTCGGGCGCCGGGGCGCAGGTCGAGACGTTGCGCGAGGCCGTCGCGACCGGGGTGGACACGCTCATCGTCGGCGAGGGCCCGCACTGGAGCGCCGTGGACGCGCCGGAGCGCGGACTCGTCATCATCTACGCCGGTCACTACGCGACCGAGACCTTGGGTGTCCGCGCGCTCGCCACCCACCTGAGCGAGAAGTACGGCCTTCCGTGGAGCTTCGTGCACGCCCCGACAGGGCTGTGAGCGCGGACGAGGCGCTCGCCCTCGAGGACGTCCGGCACACGTTCGGCCGGACCCGGGCGCTCGACGGAGCATCGTGTCGGTTGCGCCGCGGGACCGTGCATGCCCTGCTCGGCGAGAACGGTGCGGGGAAGTCCACACTCATGAAGGTGGCGTTCGGGATGCTCTCCCCCGACGCCGGCACCCTGCGGATCGCCGGCACGCCGACGCGGCTGCGATCGAGCCGCGATGCCATCGCGCGTGGCATCGGGATGGTGCACCAGCACTTCATGCTCGTCCCCGCACTCACGGTAGCGGAGAACGTCGCGCTCGGTGGGCGGGGCCGCTTCGATCCCGCACAGACGTCGGCGCGCATCGCCACGCTCGGGGAACGGACCGGACTCGTGCTCGACCCGCGCGCGCGCGTTGCGGACCTCTCCGTAGGCGAGCAGCAACGCCTGGAGATCGTGAAGGCGTTGGCGCATGACGCGCGCATCCTGATCCTCGACGAACCCACCGCGGTGCTCCCAGCCGCGGAAGCGGACGAGCTGCTCCGATGGCTCCGCCGCTTCGCCGACGAGGGGAATGCCGTCATGCTGATCACGCACAAACTGCGCGAGGCGTTCCGGATCGCGGATGACGTGACCGTGATGCGCCGCGGCCGTACGGTGCGCACCGGCACGCGCACCGAGCTCGACGAGGGCGAGGTCGTGCGCGCCCTGGTCGGCGAGATGGATGTCCCAACGCCCCCCGCACGCCGATCCGTCCGAGAGGACGCGCCGATCGTGCTGGCACTCGAGGGCGCCACCGTGGTGGACCCCACGGGGGTCACGCGCCTCCACCCCACGTCGCTCACGGTGCGGGCCGGCGAGGTCCTCGGGGTGCTCGGCGTCGAGGGCGCCGGCCAGCATGCGCTGCTGCGCCTGCTCGCCGGACGCCTGGCGCCGACGGCCGGACGCGTGATGCGCCCGCCGATCGTCGGCTTCATCCCCGAGGACCGGCTGGAGGACGCCCTGATCCCGGACCTGCCGCTCACCGACAACCTGTTGCTCGCCGACGCGGGGCGGCTGACGGGACGCGTGGACCATGCCGCCGCGCGTCACGAGACCGCGGAGATCCTCCGGACAGCCGATGTGCGCGCCGCCGGCCCCGACGCGCGCGCCGCGACGCTCTCGGGCGGGAACCAACAGAAGTTCGTCGTCGCACGCGAGAATCGCCGCGCGACGGCGGCCCTGGTCGCCGAGAACCCGACACGCGGGCTCGACTTGCGGGCCGCCGCAAGCGTCCTGGCCGGCATCACGACCGATGAGGCGATGCAGGAGCGCGCGATCGTGGTGCACTCCGCCGACATCGATGAAGTGCTCGCGGTCGCGACCCGCGTGGTCGTCTGCTTCGCCGGGGTCGTGCGCGAGGTCCCCTGGCCCGCCGACCGCTCCGACCGGACGCCATTCACGCGCGCGATGACGGGCGCGGCCTGATGGACGCGCTCGCTGCACTCTGGGACGGCGCCTTCGGGTCCTCGTACGCGTTCTGGTCCGCGACACTGGTCCGCGCCACGCCACTACTGTTGCTCGGGCTCTCGGTGGCGCTCGCATTCCGCGCGGGCGTACTGAACATCGGCGCCGAGGGCCAGCTGGCCGTGGGCGCGATCGCCGCGAGTGCCGTTGCACTCACGTGGGCCGGCGCGCCCCGTCCGCTGCTGGTCCCGCTGATGGCCGGCGCGGGGGCGGGAGCGGGAGCGGTCTGGGCGGGCATCGCGGCCGTCCTTCGACGTCGCTTCGGCGTGCTCGAGGTGATCAGCACGCTGATGCTCAACTTCGTGGCGGCGGCACTGCTCAGCTGGGTGGTGCGCGGCCCGCTGCAGGAGCCGACGCACATCTATCCCCAATCGCCCACCTTCGCCGCGACCGCCCACTGGCCGTTCCTGCTGCCCGGGCAGCGTCTGCATCTGGGCTTCGCCGTGGGGCTCATCGCGGCGCTGGTGGCGTGGCACTGGCTCGCGCATCGCGCCGCGGGGCTTCGGGTGCGTCTCGTGGGTGCCGGTCCGCGCGCGAGCGCGAGCGCGGGTGGGGTGGACGTGGCGCGCACCACATTCGGTGTCTTTCTCGTCAGTGGTGCGCTCGCCGGTCTCGCCGGCGCTTCGGAGGTCGGGGGCGTGACGTGGGCCCTGTACGAGGGCCTCTCCCCCGGTCTGGGGTACACCGCCATCGCGGTCGCGCTGCTCGCGCGCCTCGACCCGCGCGGCGTCATCGCGAGCGCGGTGCTGTTCGGCGCGCTCGACGCGGGAGCGGCTGCGATGCAGCGTGATGCGGGGGTCCCGTCGGTCGCCGTGCAGGTGCTCGTCGCGGGGATCGTGCTCGCGGTGCTCGCGATGACGCAGCTCCGCACCGCGCGCGCGGCGGCGCGCACCGGACCCGACGAGGCAGCCGCCTGATGGACCCGATCCTCACGCCCTTCCTCGCGGCGACGGTCCGCACGGCGACCCCACTGGCGTTCGCCGCGCTCGGCGAACAGGTGGGAGAGCGCGCCGGCGTGATCTTCCTCGGGCTCGAAGGGGCCATCATCGCTGGGTGCCTCGGCGCGGCGATCGCGTCCGGGGCCGGCCCGCTCGCCGGCTTCGCGGGCGGGATCCTCGCGGGCGTCCTCGTCTCCGCACTCTTCGCCGCATTCGTGATCGGGCTCCGGGCGGACCAGATCATCACCGGGACCGCCATCACCATGTTCGGCCTCGGCCTCACCGGCGCGGTGCACCGTGGCCTCTTCGCCGATGCCGGTGCCAGCACGGGCGGCACGGCGGCGACCGTGGGACCAGTGGCGATCCCGGGGTTGTCGCAGCTGCCAATCCTCGGCCCGGCCCTCTTCGCGCAGCCGTGGCCGACCTACCTGCTCTACGGGCTCGTACCCGCGCTGGCCTGGTGGATGCGCGGCACGCACGCCGGCCTGGCGTTGCGCGCGACCGGCGCGCACCGCGATGCGGCCGCGGCCGCCGGCATCCGGACGCGGCGCGTCCGTACCCTCGCCGTGCTCTTCGCCGGCGCGATGGGCGGCCTGTGCGGGGCGACGCTCGTGCTCGCACAGGTCGGCACGTTCACCGAAGGGATGAGCGCCGGGCGTGGGTTCATCGCGATCGCGATCGTCGTGCTCGGCCGGTGGGCGGTCTGGGGCACCGCAGCGGCGGCGCTGGTGTTCGGCGGGGCCTTCGCGCTGCAGTACCTGTTCCAGGCCACGGGATGGGACGCGCCGTACCAGCTGTTCCTCGGCTTCCCCTACCTGCTGACGCTGACCCTGCTCGCAGTGCAGCGGACCCGCACCGGCGCACCGGCCGAACTGGGCCGTCCCTAGCGCCGCAGGGTGCCGGCGGCGGCGCCCTGCCCGGGTGCCCGCGTCACGGCGCGCCGCACCTCGGAAGCATCCCGCTCCAGTCCACGCGCCAGCCGTCGTCGCGGCGAACGAGCAGCTCCAGCACTTCGCCTTCCGCCTGCTCATGCACCAGCACGAGCGCGAGGCGCCCGGCGTCCTGCGTCGCACCGAGGAGTTCGCGCATGACGACCTCCTCCTCGGTCCCCACCTCACGCGCGACCCACTGCGCGACGAGCGGATCGCGGATGCCGGGGCGCTCACCGGGAGCGGCCACCAGGAGGAAGACCTCCTCCAGCGGGGAGGATTCCATCGGCATCCGCCGCGCGACGAGCGCGACCACGACGGTGTCGCCGTCAGCCGGCACGAGGCGCCAGGCGAAGCGTACCACGACCGGCAGGCCGCGAAAGTCCGCGCGCGCCGTATCGCTGGGGAGCGCATCGACGACGCGCGTCAGCCGCGCCGCGAGCCGCGCGGAATCGCGCGGTGCGAGCGATTCGATGGGAGCGAACCCCACCGTGGTTCCGGCAGGCCGCAGCAGGTGCCACGCCTCGCCCGACGCGGGATCGCCAGCCAGACACGCCTCGCGCAGCGGTTCCGGCAGGGGCGCGGCAGCCGGAGTCGCGGACGCCGGGGTCTCCCTGATCGGCACGCCGGCCGAGTCACCCGGTGCGCGCGGCGTGGACGTGGCCCGGTCGTCGCACGCCAGCGCAATGCCCACCAGCAGCGCCAGCGGCACCGCCAGTGCCGCGCGTGACGTGCGCGACGTGCGCGACGTGCACACCCGGGGCGTCACGGCGCCGAGCGATCGGGGTGTGATCATCGCGGTGGCGGAAGGTACGGCCCACCGAGGTCCCAATGCCACGCCTCGCGCCGGAGGCCATCGCGGGGATCCTTGAGCGGATGGTACTGGAGCCGCTCGGCCGGCAGCCCGACACGGTCCCCCCACGCGAGCAGACGCGCGCGGTCGCACGAGACGAGGTGCGCGAGCCGGCGGCCGAACCAGACGTGACGGTGGAGCCACAGTCCGCCGCTCATCGCATGGACCATCCCCTCGCGGCGACTCCGGAACTCGCGCCAGTCGAGCAGCAGCGCCGACGGGTCGCGCGGCGGCGGGATGGGCGGCAGCGGCGGGTCGCCGCGCCGGCTCACCGGCAGCTGATCTGCCCCTCGGTGGTCGCCGGGGCGACCGGTGCCACCGTGCCGTTGTAGAGAGCGCAGGTGAGCGGGAAGGACAGGGGATGCGTCGCGACGGCCGACCAGCCGCCGCGCGTCGCGTTGACGATCGTGAGGCTCGAGCCGTTCGTCGTCTTGTAGTTCAGCGCGGACGTGTCGGCGGAGTACGTCTGCCAGGTGTAGAAGTACGTCTCCTGCGCCGTCGCGAGATTGCGGAGGTCCCCACGCAGTGCCGCGGCGTGCGCCTTGCCCTTGGTCGAATTGAACTTCGGCACCGCGATCGCGGCGAGGATGCCGATGATCACGACCACGATCAGCAGTTCGATGAGGGTGAAGCCTTGGCGGCGCGGCATCGGCCTCGGGACCACGAGGGGGGAGGGGAAACGCTGACTACAGGAAGTGACGCGCATCACGCAGAAAGGTGACGGCGTAGCGAAACAGGACTCTGGGTCCCTTCAAGAACTAGGCAAAGCAGGGGCCCCGGTGGCCGGTCCGCGCTAAGACTATGTGACATAACGGGTTGTCCCGCAAGCACCTTGGTACTCCGTCGCGCTGCTGTCCGGCAACCGACGGCGACCGATGCAAGGTGCAAGGCCTCGACCGGTGTGCCGGTGTCGGCGGCCGCGGTGCTCAGGCCTTGGCGTCGAGCCAGTTCGCCCCGGTACCGATGTCCACCACGAGCGGCACATCGAGGGCGATGGCCGTCGTCATCTCGCGCTCGACGAGCGTGCGCAGCGCCCGCTCCTCCTCGGGCGGGAACTCGAAGACGAGTTCGTCGTGCACCTGCAGGAGCATGCGGGCGCGCAGTCCCTCCGCCGTGAGCGCATGATGGATGCGGATCATCGCGACCTTGATGAGGTCGGCGGCGGATCCCTGGATGGGTGAGTTCTGGGACAGCCGCTCGCCGAAGGCGCGTGTGTTGAAGTTGCGGTCGTGGATCTCGGGGATGTAGCGGCGGCGGCGGAAGATGGTCTCCACGTAGCCGCGCGTGCGCGCCTGCTCCACCGCGCCGTCGAGCCAGCGGCGCACGCCGGCGAAGCGCGTGAAGTACGTCTCGATGAACGCCTTCGCCTCCGCGTGCTCGATCTTGAGCTGCCGCGAGAGCGCGTGCGCGCCCTGGCCGTAGATCGTCGCGAAGTTGATGGTCTTCGCGCGCGCGCGCATCTCCGCCGTCACGTCGGCCAGCGCCACGCCGAAGATCACGCTCGCCGTCTGCCGGTGGATGTCCCCGCCGGCGCGGAACGCCTCGACGAACGCCGGATCGTGCGAGAGGTGCGCGAGCAGCCGCAGCTCGATCTGCGAGTAGTCGGCGGCCATGAACCGCCAGCCGTCGCGCGGGATGAAGCCGCGGCGGATGTCCTTCCCGAGCTGCCGCCGGATCGGGATGTTCTGCAGGTTCGGATCGTGCGACGAGAGCCGGCCCGTGCTGGCGACCGTCTGCGCGTAGGACGTGTGCAGCCGGCCGGTGTGCGGGTTCACCAACTGGGGCAACGTGTCGAGGTACGTGTTCTCGAGCTTCGCGAGCTCGCGGTACTCCATGAGCAGCGTGGGCAGCGTGTGGCCCTCGTCCGCGAGCTCCTGGAGCACGCTGGCATCGGTGCTCGGCCCCGTCGCGGTCTTCTTCTTGACGGGCAGGCCGAGCTTCTCGAAGAGGATCACGCGCAGCTGCTGGTTCGAGGCGACGTTGAACGCCTCCCCCGCCTCGGCATGGATCTGCGCTTCGAGCTCGCGGCGCGCCGCCTCGAAGCGCGTCTTCAGCGAGTGGAACCACGGGACGTCGATCGCGACGCCCGTCCACTCCATCTCGGCGAGCACGGTGACGAGCGGCAGCTCGACCTCGCGCAGCAGCGCGCCCACCTCGTGCTCCGCGAGACGCGGTTCGAGGAGCGCGCGCAGGCGCAGGGCCAGGTCGGAGTCCGCGCACGAGTAGTCGCGCGCCGCGGTGATCGGCACCTCCGCGTACGGCACCTCGTTCTTCCCCTTGCCGCAGAGCTCGTCATAGCCGGTCATCGCCACGCCGAGGAACTCCACCGCGAGCGCGTCGATCGCGTGCGAACGCCGACCCGGATCGAGCACGTAGCTCGCGAGCATCGAATCGAAATCGAGACCGCCCAGCGTGATCCCGGCGCGCCGGAGCACGAGGAGGTCGTACTTCGCGTTGTGCGCGCACTTCCGGACGGAGGCGTCCTCGAGCAGCGCGCGGAGCGGCGCCATCTCGTCGCTCGCGAGCGGTGGCAGGTTGCGGACCGGGTGCTCCCCCTCGGCGAGCAGCCGGGCCGCGATCGAGCTGTCGGCCGCCGGGGCCTTCTTCGGCTTCACCGGGACATCACCGAGGGCGAGCCCCCCCTGTGCCTCGGCAGGTCGCCGGTGCGCGAACGGCAGGTACCACGCCTTCCCGGGCGCCGTGCCGACCGAGAGCGCCACGAGGTTGGCGCGCATCGGCGTGATGATGGGCGGTGCGCCGGCATCGAGCTCGGTCTCGGTATCGACGGCGATCATCCCGGCCGCGCGGGCCTCGGCGATCACCTCGGCCACGAGCGCAGGCGTGTCGGCGATGCGGTAGTCGGTCGCGACCGGGGCCGGCGTGTCGGGCACGGCAGCGCCTGCCTCACGGGCCTTTCGCGCACTGACCATGTGCGCCTCGACCTCACCGTCGCCCGGGACCAACACGTCGGTGCGCGCACTCCGTGGCGCGGCCGGCGCGCTCCCGTCGGCCATCACGGCCGCCGCTCGCGCGGCGCTGTTGAACTCGAGCTCGATGAACAGGTCGCGCAGCGCTGCCCAGTCGGGCGGGTCGAGCGTGAGCGCCGCGAGGTCGAGCGAGACGGCGAGGTCGTCCTGCAGGGTCACGAGCTGCTTGCTCAGGCGAGCGTCGGCCGCGTGCTGCGTGAGCGCGTTGCGCGCCCGGGTGGGCTCGATCTCCGCCACGTGGTCGAGCATGTTCTCGACCGTGCCCCACCGCTCTATGAGGGCGAGGGCGCCCTTGTCGCCGATCCCCTTCACGCCGGGCACGTTGTCCGCCGTGTCGCCCACGAGCGCGAGGTAATCGACCACTCGCTCGGGCGGCACACCGAGCCGCTCGTGCGCGTTCTCGACGCCGTACCACTTCTCCGTCGTGCGGCCGGGCGGACCGTGCCACGGGTTGAGGACCCAGACCCTCTCTCGCACCAACTGGAGCAGGTCCTTGTCCCCCGAGACCACGCACACCTCCAGGCCCTCGGCGGCCCCCTGGCGCGCCAGCGTGGCGATCACGTCGTCGGCCTCGAAGCCCTCGAGCGAGAGGGTCGGGATGCGGTAGGCGGCGAGGATCTGGTGCACGCGCTCCACGCCGGTGTCGAAATCCTCCTGCTCCTCGGGCGGCAGGGCCACGCGGTTCGCCTTGTACGACTCGAGCATCTCCTCGCGGCCCGACGAGCCCGCGTCGTTCACCCAGCCGAGGTAGTCCGGCTTGTGCTTCTCGATGAGGCGCTTGAGGAAGTCGCTCACGCCCTTCGCCATGCCCGTGTTCTCGCCGCGCGCATTGCGCAGCGGGGCACCGCCACCAAGGGCGTGGAAGGCGCGGAAGATCAGCGCGTAGCCATCGATGAGATAGAGCCGCGGACGTCCGGGGATCGACATGCCCGAAAGCTACGCGACGCCGAGGGCCCACGCCGCGAGGCCGGCAGCGAGGGCGACGCGCGCGTTGTCATCGAGGGCGAGCGCCGGCCGTTCGGCCGCCGCCGCGGCCAGGCCGATCACGATCGCCTCGAAGGGTGCCGCAGCCGCGAGCCACAGCGGACCGACTGCGCTCGCGAGGGCGCACGCGATGGAGCCGGCCCAGGTCTTCCCCTGCGCGGCTGCGCGGGCCGCGACCGCGCGGCCGATGATCGCGGCCGCGGCGTCCCCGAACACCCCGGCCCACAGCGCGCAGAGCGCCGCGCGCGCCGGGAACGTCGCCACCGCCAGGAGCATCGCGGCGAGGATCCACGTGGCACCCGTGAGGCGCGTCGTCTCGTGGCCGCGCAGCATGAAGCCGAACCAGCGTCCGAAGGCCTCGCGGACCGCCGCCGACCGTCGCCGCCCGATCTCGAGGATGAGCGCGATCGCGAGGCCCGCCCCCAGCAGCGCCAGCAACCGGGGCCGGTCGACGAGCCCGAGACCCCAGCTCACGGGGAAGACCGCCGATCCGAGGTGGATCCCCTTCCGCGCCAGCTCGGCACGCCACGAGAACGGGCGCGGCGCGGACGGGAGCGGGGCGGGGGCGCTGGTCGGGCGCGTCGGGGTCACCGCAGCCGGCGCCGGAACTCCGACTCGAAGCGGACCTCGCTCGACTGCGTCAGGCGCCAGCGGCCGTTGCCGGTCTGGTCATAGAACACCAACTGGAGATTCATCGCGCGATAGTCCCAGATCTGCTGGCGGTTGCGCGAGAAGTCCGCGAGCTGCGGCTCGACGACCTGGTCCGGCTCGCCGAGCGTGATGTAGACGCGACCGCGGTCGGAGAGCCACCCGGGGGTCGCCTCCTCACGGAATCGTCCGTTGGCCCGCACGACCTTGCTGAAGTACTCGCGCAGCGGCTCGCTGATCGGCGTCTCCGGGCGGTCGTCGGTCGCGCGCAGGAACTCCGCCCAGGCCGCCGGCCGCTCGGCCTCCGGTGCATCCCGCAGCTTCTGCAGACGGTCGGCCCGCGCGAACCACCGCAGGTAGTTGACCATCTCCTCGTAGGTGGCCACGGGGACGTCATCGCCGTAGCCGACGAAGACATAGGTCGAGGTCGTGTCCGCCAACCCGTCGCGCACGAACGCGAGCTGCGAGACCCCCAGGCCGAGCCGCGCCACCGGGACCTCGACGACCCCGGCGCGGAGCGCCCCGCGCGCGGGAAGCGCCACGGTGTCGTTCCACATGACCGTGCCCCGCTCCGTGCGCACCAGCAGGCGGACGGGACGCGCCGTGTCGCCATAGGCCTCCAGGTACACGGGAAGCAGCGAGTCGCGCCCCGCGACGGCGGCACCCTCGGGGTCCAGCAGGAGGTCCGGGACCGCGGCGAGACTCGCGCGCGGCGACACCTCCGCGATCGGCATCGGCGTCGACAACCCCGCCTCGGCGTACCGCGGGACCACGACCGGCATCGACTCCTGGGCGCTCCGGCCGCTGCCCTCATCCCGCAGCGTCACCGTGAGCGTGTACCGACCCGGCGCGACATCCACCATCTCCTGATGGATCATGCTCTCGTCGGTCCGCGCCGTCTCGCGGAACGTCGCGACCACCAGCTCCGACGATGCCTGCGCGCTCGCGACCACCGCCGCCTCCCGTGTCAGCACGGCGCTGATCGAGTAGCGCGCCCGGAAGCGGTTGTCCGCCTCCCGCGCGAACGTGAGCGAGGCGTTGGCGAAGGTCACGCCCACGATCACGTGGGTCGTGTCGGGCGACGCGCTCGCCGCGAAGGCCGCACGGCCGATGATCGGGAAGGGGAGGCCGCGGGCGAGCATCCCCATCTGACGATAGAGCGGCGAGGCATCGAAGCTGATCGCCGCCGCCGGCGACCGCACCGCGGCCGCCGAGGGCGCCGGTCCGCCGCGCGGCGGCGGGGAGCCCGCCGGTGGGGCCGTGCGTCCCCCGCGGCCGCAGGCGGCCGGCAGCAGGACGAAGGACGCGATCGCGAGAAGGGCGGGGCGGGAGCGGAGCATGGGGGCGGGTGTGGGGGCCGGTCCGTCCGGGCGGCTGCGAAAGATACCCCGCGCGGGGGCGACCGGTCATTCGGACACGCGACGGCGCCGGCCCCGTCGACGCGCCGCTGCGCAGGGGACACGCGGGGGACACGCGAGCGACACGCGGACTCGCCGGTCCGCACGGCGTCTCGCTTGCCCGGCCGCAGGCGGCTCGGTAGCTTCGCCGCGTGACTCGCGACCCTCTCGTCGGCTCGACCATCGCCGGATTCACCCTCCTCGACCGCGTCGGCGAGGGGGGCACGGCCACCGTCTACAAGGCCCAGCACGACGGGCACGGCACCGTCGCGTTCAAGGTGCTCAAGGAGAAGCTGCGGCAGGACCGCACCGCGGTCGCGCGCTTCACGCGCGAGGCGAACTTCGGGACGCGCGTCACCCACCCGAACGTGATCCGCACGATCCAGACGGGCGAGGACGCCGGGCTCCCCTTCCTCGTGATCGAGTGGGCCGCCGGCGAGCTCATGGAGAGCTATGCCAAGCGCAACGCCCCGTTCCCGCCGGACGAGGTGGCCTCGATCATCAGCCAGATCGCGGGCGCCGTGTACGCCGCGCACCAGGCCGGCATCGTGCACCGGGACCTGAAGCCCGACAACGTGATGTACGATCACGACACGCGCACGGTGAAGCTGCTCGACTTCGGGATCGCCACGGCCACCGACGTGACCCCCGACCAGCGCCTCACCCGCGCTGGCTTCTTCGTCGGCACGCTCATGTACGTCGCGCCGGAGGCGCTCTCCGGCGAGGTCGTGTCGCCGGCGGCCGACCAGTACTCGCTCGCGACGATGGCGTACCAGTTCCTCACCGGCTCGCTGCCCTACACGGCGAAGAGCCCGCGCGAGATGTTCACGCAGCTCCTGTCGCAGCCGCCGGTGGCGCTCAACAAGGCGAAGTCCGAGCTGCAGTACCATCCGGCGGTGGAGGCGGTGGTGATGCGCGGACTCTCGAAGGCACCCAAGGAGCGCTACGCCACCGTGGTCGAGTTCGCCGAGGCGCTCGGCGCCGCACTCAAGGATCCCTTCCCGGCGGACACCCCCACGGGGGGCTTCCTCTCGCGCATGCGCGGCCTCTTCGGCGGCAACCGCTGACCTGGGGCGCGCCCTAGCCCGGCCGGGCGAGGGTCTCGGCGCTCCCGCGCGGGGCCGGATCCGCGGGCAGCCAGCAGGTGAACGTCGCCCCCCGGCCCGGGGCACTCTCGAGCGTGATGTCCCCGTCGAGCAGCCGGGCGAGCCGCCGCGTGATCGAGAGGCCGAGCCCCGTGCCCCGCCGCTCCGAGTCGCCGCGCGAGCCCGCTTCGACCTGCTCGAACTCCTCGAAGATCCGCTCGTGGTCCTTCGGCGCGATGCCGATCCCCGTGTCGACCACCTGCAGCACGATCCAGTTGCCGCCGGCCGCGAGCAGCGGCCGCTTCGTCGCCGTCGCGGTCGCGGCGTTGACCGCACCGTCGGGCACGTACGCGGCGCGTACCGTGATGCTCCCCGTCGGCGTGAACTTCACCGCGTTGCCGAGGAGGTTCACGAGGATCTGGCGCAGGTGGGTCGGGTCCGTGCTGATGCGCGGCAGCGTCGTCGGCACCTGGATGGCGAGCGCCAGCCCCTTCTCGATCACCAGTGGCTCCACTTCGCTCGCCACGTCGATGACGAAGGCGCGCAGGGAGAGCGGCTCGCGGTGCACGTCGAGGCGACCGGCCGACAGGCGCGCGAGGTCGAGCACCTGGTCCACGAGCGCCTGCAGGTGCTCGGCCGAGGCCTGGATCCGCTCCACCGGGCCGATCATCCGCGGTGAGAGTTCGCCGTACGACCCGTCCCGCAGCAGGTCCACGAAGCCGACGATCGCGGCGAGCGGGGTCCGGAGCTCGTGCGAGACGTTGGCGAGGAACTCGGACTTGGCGCGGTTCGCGCGCGCGAGCTCGAAGGACAGGTGCTCCAGCTCGGCGCTGCGCTCCTTGAGCCGCCGCCGCTGCCCCCGCTCATAGAGCAGGAACGCGACGAGTCCCACCGCGACGATGACCCCGATCACCCCGACGAGCATGGCTCCTCATTGACCGCCCCGCCACGGCCGGGTAGAGTGCCCCGCATGGACACCCGCTCCCGGCTCCTCGACCTCCTCGCGCAGCGCAGCGCGCGCCGCGGCACCTTCACCCTCGCGTCGGGACGGCAGTCCGACCTCTACATCGATTGCCGCCTCACCACGATGCACCCCGAGGGCCTCGCCCTGATCGGCCCGCTCGGCCTGCACGAGATCGGGGAACGCGGCTGGCACCCCGACAGCATCGGCGGGCTCACCCTCGGCGCCGACCCCGTGAGCTACGCGATCGCCTATGCGAGCGCCCTCGCCGGCATGCCGACCCGCGCCTTCACGGTGCGGAAGGAAGCGAAAACGCACGGGACGGGCAAGCTCATCGAGGGACCGTACCAGACCGGTGACCGCGTCGTCGTCATCGAGGACGTGATCACGACCGGCGGCTCGGCGCTCAAGGCGGTGGAGGCGGTGCGCGCCGCCGGTGGCCTGGTCGTCGGCGTGCTCGCCGTCGTCGACCGCGAGGAGGGCGGCCGCGAGGCGATCGAGGCGGCCGGCCTCGAAGTGGCGTCGCTCGCGCGGGCGGCGGAGATCGTCGCGCGGATGTAGCGGCCGCGGGAGGAGGAGCGGGTGCGGCGCGGCCGCCGGCGGGATCTCAGGGGCCGCGACCGCCGTACGCAGGCCGCCGGTCCATGACGGAGGGGGGCAGGCGCTGCATCCCGGCCCGCAGCACGAACGGATCCAGCCGCCGCAGGGCACCTCGATGCGGGCGCACCAGCTCGTCGAGCAGCCGCTCCAGCAGCCGCGCCGCATCGAATCCGTCCCGGAACTCCCCGGCGGAGATCCCCAGCACCGTGCGCACGTGCCGGCTGAAGCTCTGCGGGGAGGAGTAGTCGAGGGCGTTGGCCACGTCCGCCACCGAGTGCCCGCGGTCCTCGAAGAGTCGTGCCGCGCGCAACAGCCGCGCATAGGCGAGATAGCGCTTCGGTGACGGCAGGTGCGCGCGGAAGAAGCGGCTCATGAGGGTGCTGGGCAGGAGCCCCATCCGGAGCGCGAGCTCCCGTACCGTGCCGACACGCTCGCATGCGACGAAGAGCGCCTCGAAGAAGCGCCACCCGCCGGGCGTCATGGTCCCGAGCTCCTGGACGATGGCCTCGAGTGCGCGTCGATCGACTTCCTGCCCGCCTTGCGCCGCGAGCAGCTGCCGGAGTCGTGACCACCCGGCGGGCTGCCGGACGTCCACGAGCGTCGTGACCCCGGCGTTGCCGAGTTGGAGCAGCGCCTCCGCCGACGCCGGCGCGGCACCCAGGAGCGCGAGGGTCGGCACCGAGGGGAACTCGCGCACCATCGTGGCCATCCGCCGGTCGCCATCCCGGCTGCAGCGGAGCACCGAGAGCAACACGGCGCTCACACGCTGCCGCTTCAGGTCCTCGAGCGCGTCGGCCACGCTCTCCTTGTGGATGGCGCGATAGAGCCCGGCGCCGGCCGCATCGACCCGCACCCGCTCCTCGGGCTCGAGCACGGTGAGGACGGGCGCCGTCAGGGCGCGCGGAACGATCGGCATCGGGGTTCCTCCGGCGGTGAGGGAGTCGCCAAGAAGGGTGTGGACCGCCGGTCACGACCGCGTCATCCGGCCCGGAATGCGGTGCTGTGCGCGTCATCGCCCGCCAGGGGCCGCGCTATATTCCCCAGGTGGTCCCGCCGGACGATCGCGTCGCAGGCTCGCCTGCGCCGAGGAAAGTCCGGGCTCCTTGGACACGCTGCCAGGTAACGCCTGGGCACGCCGCAAGGCGTGACGGACAGTGCCACAGAGAACAGACCGCCTTCACGCGAGTGGAGGTAAGGGTGAAACGGTGGGGTAAGAGCCCACCGCGCCGGCGGCAACGACGGCGGCACGGCAAACCCCAGCGGGAGCAAGGCCAAATAGGCGGCGAGCAGCAGTCCTCTGCGAACGAGACGCCGCGGGTTGGCTGCTAGAGCGTACGGGCGACCGTACGCCGAGAGAAATGATCGTCCGGGGCTTCGGCCCCGACAGAACCCGGCTTACAGGCGGGACCCACGCTGGGCACGATGGGGCGACGGACGGGGTGCGCGGTGCGCCCCGTCCGTCGCGCACCCTGCACCGTCTCCGATGTCGCCTCCATCCACCCCTGCTCGCCGTCGCGTCGCCGTTGCGGTCGCCCTCATCGCGGCCGTGATCGGCTGCGCGACACCGTCGCCATCGCCGGCACCGCGACCGGACACCGCCATCCCGGTGGCGCCAGTGCCCGATCGGCTGGCGGCCCCTTGGACGTTGCGGCTCGGCGCAGGCACCTGGGTACGCCGACTGACGCTCGAGACGGAGCTGCGGACGCGGACCGATTCGGTCGAGACCGTCGACTCCTTGCGCACGGACCTCGTAGCCGAGTGGTCTCGGCTCGCCGGCGAGGGCGAGCCCCGGCTCTCCGGGCTGCTGCGCGAGTTCCGCCTGGCCGTCCCACCCGATGCGCCAGCAACACCGGCTGGGGTCCTCTTGCCCATCCCCTTCGCCGCGTTGGATGGCATCGGCGGAGCCCCGGTGCAGTTCACGCGCCCCGATCCCGCCGCTTGCGGGCTGGACGCCGCCGCGCTGCAGCCGATGCGCGAGCTCCTTGTCACCCCTCCGCGGCGCCTCGAACCCGGCACGGCGTGGGCTGACTCCGCGACCTACACCATCTGCCGCGACTCCATCCCACTCTCCGTGCACGTGACGCGCCGATTCGTGGCGCGCGGTGCAGAGGCGCGCGAGGACGGTGTCGTCGTGCTCGTCGACCGGACGAGCGTCGTGCAGTTGCGTGGCGAGGGCCGGCAGTTCGGCGAGCCGCTCACCATCGAGGCGACCGGCGAGGGGGCGATGGCGCTCACCCTGCAGGTCCCGGATGGCGCGATCGCCGAGGGGCACGGGACCCAGGTGCTGCAAATGACGATGCGCGGGCGCCGCCGCTCCCAGGAGCTGACGCAGCACACGCGCATCACGATCGCACGGCCCTGATGCCGGCCGTCGCCGGCACGACGATCAGTCCACCAGCCGCAGCGGCATCAGCAGGCACAGGTACTTCGCCGACTCGCTCCACCCTTCCGGCTCGATGGTCGAGGCCCGCTCCGGGGCACGGAAGGTCATCTTGACCTCCTCGGTCGGCATCTGGCGCAGGATCTCGAGGAGGTAGGCCGCATTGAAGCCGATGTCGAGCGGATCGCCGTCATAGCGGATCGGGAGCTCGTCCTGCGCTTCACCGAGATCCGGCGTGCTGACGGAGAACTTCACCATCCCGGCGTTGAAGGAGAGCCGGATCCGGTGCGTCTGATCCGAGGCCACCACGCTCATGCGGCGCAGCGCGCTCGTGAACGCGGCCTTGTCGACGATCGCCTTCTTGTCGTTGTCCTTCGGGATGACCTGTTCGTAGCCCGGGTACGGCCCCTCGATGAGGCGCGTGTAGACCGACGTGAACGGGGAGCGGAACCCGAGGTGGTTCTCACCCTGGGCGACCTCAAGCTCCTCCTCGGCGGCGAAGAGACGCCGGATCTGGTCGAGCGCCTTCGGGGGGATGATGAGATCCGCCTTCTGCCCGCCCGAGACCCCGACCTCCATCTTCGCGAGCCGGTGGCCGTTGGTCGCGACCATGCGCATGAGGTCGCTGCGCAGCTCCCAGAGCACGCCATTGAGGATCGGCCGGCTCTCCTCCGTGCTGGCCGCGAACGCCGTGTGGCCGATGAGCTTCTGCAGGTCGCCCGAGGGGATCCGCACCGCCTTGTCGAACTGCACGGCGGGGAAGCTCGGGAACTCCGACTTCGGCAGGCCGAGCAGCTTGAACTTCGATCGGCCGCACTCGAGGGTGATGCGCTGGTCCCCGGTGGCGGAGATCCGCACCGGCGCCGGCGGCAGCTCCCGGGCGATCTCGCTCAGCTTGCGCGCCGGGATGGTGATCGCGCCCACGCCCTCGACGTCCGCGGTCACTTCGGTGCTGACTGCGATGTCGAGGTCGGTGCCCGAGATCCGGATCCCCTTGTCCGTCGTCTGGACGAGGAGGTTGGCCAGGACCGGCAACGTGGTCTTGCCCGGCACCGCGGGGGTGACGGCGGCGAGCCCTTCCTGGAGCTTCTCGCGGGTGATGGTGAAACGCATGCGGATCCGACCGAGTGACGGGGGCTGTGGAACGCGGCGAGGACCTACGGTATCGAATTACTGAATTACTTGAACAGCAACAGTAGTAGAAAGATGTGGAGTGTGGACGAACGCCGGAAGGCGTTGCCCCACAAGGGCGTCCGGGGTGTCCAGCTGATGTGTGACCTCACGTGGGGCAGCGTGGAGTCGCGTCGACAACCCGGCGATCGCCGCGCCCCGCGTGGGGAACATGTGCATCAGGTGGAGTGCCGCACGGTTTCCCGCACCTTCTCCACACGCCCCCGGAACTCCCCGCTCTCCTTCATCATGTCGGCCACCCGCTCGAGCGAGTGGATGACCGTCGAATGGTCGCGACCGCCGAAGGCCTGGCCGATCTCGACCAGCTGGAGGCCGAGCACCTCGCGCGCGAGGTACATCGCCACCTGCCGCGGAACGGTCAGGTTCTTCGTGCGGGTCTTCGAGCGCAGGCCATCGACCGTGACGCCCCACTCGGCGGCGACCCGCTGCTGGATCGTGCCCATCCGATCGTGGCGCTCCGGCCGCGCCGCACCCGCATCGTTCTGCCGCAGCTTGTCGCGCAACGCCTCACGCGCCAGCTCCACCGTGATCACCCGGTGCTTCAGCGAGGCGTAGGCGAGCAGCTTGATGATGGAGCCTTCGAGCTCGCGCACGTTCGACTGGACGTGGTCCGCGATGAAGTGGAGCACATCATCGGGGATCGTGTGCTCAAGGTGGTCCATCGCGGCCTTGCGGCGCAGGATGGCGATGCGGTGCTCGAGGTCCGGCTGGCCGACATCGGCCACCATGCCCCAGGCGAAGCGGGACGCCAGGCGCGCCTCGAGCTTGGGGATCTCGGAAGGCGGCCGATCCGAGGTGAGGACGATCTGGCGCCCGGCCTCGTAGAGGGCGTTGAACGTGTGGAAGAACTCCTCCTGCGTGGAGTTCTTGCCCCCGATGAAGTGGACGTCGTCGACCAGGAAGAGGTCGGTCTCCCGGTAGCGGCGCCGGAAGTCGTGCATGGCGCCTTTTCCGATGGACGTGATGACGTCGTTGGTGAACTGCTCGGTGGTGATGTAGGTGACGCGGGTCTGCGGGGCGCGCTTGATGATGTCGTGCGCGATCGCCTGCATCAGGTGCGTCTTCCCCAGGCCGGTGGGGCCGTAGAAGAACAGAGGATTGTAGGTCTTGCCCGGGGCCTGGGCGACGGCTGCCGCAGCGGCGGCAGCGAGGTCGTTGGACTTACCGACGACGAAGGTATCGAAGGTATAGCGGTCGTTGAGCTGACTCAGCGTGACATTCTGCTGAGGCTTTTCTGGCGCGATGATGCTCTGTTCTTGCCCCTTTACTGGCACAAAAAGATCCATCTGGGAGCGCTGGACGCGCTCCTGCTGGACCCGCAGCGCAATCTTGACCGGGTGGCCCACCGCGACCGGCGCCAACGACTCGAGGATCGCCGAGTGCCGGCGCTCATTCCACTCGACCGAGAACTGGTCGGGCGCGTTGAGCGTGAGCGCTTCCCCGGAGAACTCGGCCGCCGTGAGAGGGGCGAGCCAGGTATCAACTATGTGATCCGAGAGCTGGGTGCGCGCCCGGTCGAGCAGGCGGGACCAGACTTCGGAGGCGGTGAGCGACATTCCGGGCCGAGCGGGGTGTGGATATCTGCTGGGGCGCCCAACCTACCCCGGCCGTGTGGACAAGTCAACGTTCGTGGGTGCGAACAAGCGTACGCACCCGGGGGTTGCCGTTGACCTAAGCCCAATGCCCAACTACGTTTAGCGTTCTGTCCGTACCGGATCTACCAAGCCTTTTGGAGCACCTGGAGCACCTATGGGGAAGCCGACGTACCGTCCGCGCAACAAGCGTCGCATCAAGACGCACGGGTTCCGCGCGCGCATGGAGACCAAGTGGGGGCGTGAAGTCCTCAGCCGCCGCCGCAAGAAGGGGCGCAAGCGGCTCACCGTGAAGCTGCCGTCCAAGTACGCTGGCGCCTGAGCACTCCCTCCGCTTCCCGCCGGCCCGGCGGTTGACGCGGACGGCGGCGCTCGACGCGGTGCGTCGTGAAGGGAAGCGAGTCCGGACTCCGCGCCTGGAGGTTCGGTACATCGCTTCCCTTTCGCGTTCCGCGCGGGTCGGCATCGTCGTGCCGAAGCACAAGCGCACCGCGGTCGCGCGCAATCTCGTGAAGCGACGGCTGCGCGAGCTGGTGCGCACGACGTTGCTCCCGGGGCTGGCCGCGGTCGCGCCGCTCGATCTCGTCGTGCGGGCGGCGCCCGAGGCGTACGGGGCCGACCTGGCCACCCTCGCCGCGGATCTCGCGACGGTGCTCGCGCGCCTGCGGACGCGGCCCGCGTGAAGCGGGTGCTCGTCCTCGGGGTGCGCGCCTACCAGGTGCTGCTCTCGCCGTTGCTCCCCGCGGCGTGTCGGTACACGCCGAGTTGTTCGCACTACGCCATCGAGGCGCTCGAGACGCACGGAGCGTTGCGTGGCGGGTGGCTCGCGGTGAAGCGCATCGCGCGCTGCCATCCCTTCCACGCCGGGGGCTACGACCCGGTGCCCGATCCTCCCTCTGGTCCCCCTGGTCCACGCCGAGATGGATAAGCGCTTCTTCCTCGCGCTCGTGCTGACGATGGGCGTCATCTTCGTGACGCCCCGCCTCTTCCCCGGACCGCCGCGTCCGGTGACGCCGATCGCGGCCGCGGACAGCACGGGCCGAGCCGACACGACCGCCGTCGGCCGTTCCACCGGTCCCGCCGCGCCTGTGATGACGGCGGCGCCCTCCGTGGGCCCAGCGGCCGCACCGGCGGGCGCGCCGCAGGTCCTCCCGCCCGCGCGCACGGCGCGGCTCGCGCACGCGCTCGCCACGTACGAGTTCTCGTCGCGCGGCGCCGCGTTCCTGCGCGCCGAGCTGCCGCGGCATCGCCGGCTGGGCGGCGAGGCTGCCCCCGTCGAGCTGCGCGACGGCACGCGCCCGCTCGTGCACTACCGCATCCTCGCCGGCGGCGACACGATCCCGCTCGACGCGATCGACTTCGCCGCGACGGAGACCGCCGACGCGACGCGCCCGCGCGTCACGTTCACGGCACCGGTCGGGGCGGGGCAGGTCGCGATCACCTACACCCTCTCGCCGTCCCGCTACGTGACCGACCTCGAGGTCGCGGCGACGGG
The DNA here is from genome assembly GCA_019694735.1 of Gemmatimonadaceae bacterium. Taxonomy (GTDB): domain Bacteria; phylum Gemmatimonadota; class Gemmatimonadetes; order Gemmatimonadales; family Gemmatimonadaceae; genus Pseudogemmatithrix. The sequence goes on from JAIBBJ010000015.1 coordinate 34,062, forward strand.
ACTCCCGGCCCCGAGCTACCTGCTGATCGACCTCCCCGAGTCCTTCGAGTCGCAGGAGAAGGATTCGCTCGATGACCGTCGCCACCTCGCCTACGCCATGCGCACGATGGCCGGCGGCGCCGAGCGCATCGACTTCCGCAAGCCGGACCCGGGGGAGCGCCTCGTGCGCCAGGGTCCGTTCACGTGGGCGGTCGCGAAGAACAAGTACTTCCTCGTCGGCGTGCTGACGGCCGACTCCACCGACTCCCCGCTCGCCGAGGTGCAGGTGACGGGTGCGCCGCGCCAGGACCGCGTGGCGACGCGCGCGCACGGCACCGTCGTCACGCGCCTCGCGAGCGTCCCGGTGCGGCTCGAGCTCTACGCCGGCCCGCAGGAGTGGGAGGGCCTCGTCGCGATGGGCCGCGAGTTCGAGCACGTGAACCCGTACGGCGGGTGGCTCAACTCGGTCGTGCAGCCGTTCGCGACGATCGTCATGCGCGTCCTGCTCTGGATGAAGCGCTCGACCGCGCTCTCGTACGGCTGGATCCTCGTGATCTTCGGCGTCGGCATCCGGCTGCTGCTCTGGCCGCTGAACAGCCGGGCCATGCGCTCGCAGATGGTGATGCAGCGCATCGCGCCGCTCGTGCAGGCCGCGCAGGCCGAGGCCAAGGCGAAGCACCCGACGGACCTGCAGAAGCAGCAGGCGATGGTGATGAAGGTGTACGCCGACGCCGGCGTCAGCCCGTTCGCCCCGCTCGCCGGCTGCCTGCCGATGCTCCTGCCGATGCCGGTGCTGTTCGCGCTCTTCTTCGTGTTCCAGAACACGATCGAGTTCCGCGGCGTGCCGTTCCTGTGGTTCCCGGACATCTCGGTCGCCGACCCGCTCTACATCGCCCCGCTGCTCACCGGTGGCTCGATGTTCCTGCTCTCGTGGCTGAGCATGCGGAACAGCCCGCCGAACCCGCAGACGAAGATGCTGGCGTGGATGATGCCCCTCATGATGACCGTGTTCGGGATCCGCTTCGCCGCCGGGCTCAACCTGTACTGGTTCGTGCAGAACTTCGCCGCGATGCCGCAGCAGTGGATGATCGCGAACGAGCGTGCGAAGCTCACGCCGGCCCCGGCGCCGGCCGATGCCGGCGAGCGGAAGCGGCGCTGACGTCCGCGGCGACACGATCGCCGCGGTCGCGACGGCCGGCGGGCGCGGGGCGCTCGCGGTCGTCCGCCTGAGCGGGCCCGACGCGCAC
>JAIBBJ010000104.1 GCA_019694735.1 Gemmatimonadaceae bacterium
GCCGCGTTGTCGCGCCGCTTGGCGCTCCACGACGCGAGATGCGGCAGCTTCGCCGACAGCACCGTGGCCTGCAGCGCGTCCAGCCGCGAGTTGTACCCGACCTCCTCGTGGAAGTACGTCTGCACCGACCCGTGTGTCCGCAGCCGGAACAGGCGCTTCGCGATCTCGTCGTCCTGGGTGACGATCATCCCGCCATCGCCGTAGCCGCCGAGGTTCTTCGACGGGAAGAACGAGAACGTGCCGATCGTCGCGGCCTCCCCCGCCATCCGCCAGGTGCCGTCGATGCGGCGACGTGCCCCGATGCTCTGCGCCGCGTCCTCGATGATCGGCATCGTCGGCAGCAACCGGCGCACCTCCTCGATCGGCGCCATCTGGCCGAACAGGTCGACCGGGATCACCGCCTTGGTCCGCGGCGTGACCGCCGCGGCGGCGAGGTCGGGCCGGACGTTGTACGTCCTCGGGTCGATGTCGACGAAGACGGGCGTCGCGCCGACGTTGTGGATCGTGCCGGCGGTCGCGAAGAACGTGAAGGGGGTCGTGACGACCTCGTCCCCGCGCCCGATGTCGAGGGCGCGCATCGCGATCAGGATCGCGTCGGTGCCGTTCGCGCAGCCGATCGCGTGCCGGGTGTGCGAGAGGGCGGCCACCTCGGCCTCGAGCGTCGAGACGGGCGCGCCGAGGATGAAGGCCTGGTCATCGACGACCTGCAGGAGACGCGAGACGACCGCCTCGCGGATGGTCGCGTGCTGGGCCTTCAAGTCGAGCAACGGGACGGCCATGGGGGATCGGAGCTGGGAGTGGTGCGGCACGGCCGGCGGTCCGGACGGAGGCGTCCGGGCCCGGCTCTAATGAAAGCTCGCCGCGGCCCGAACGAGAGTCAACGAGCGGCGCGCCGTCAGAGCCGCGGCCGGAGGGGGAGCGGGACCTCGCGGCCGCTCTTCGCCGACTCGTAGATCCCCAGGACGAGCTCGAGGGACTTCCGGCCGCCCCGCCCGTCGGTATCGGGCACCGCCTCGCCGCGGAGGACCCGGAGCACGTTCCGGTAGTACGGTTCGTGCCCGAAGCCGTAGACCGACGGCGGAGCCGTGTTGGCGGCCTCGACGAGCTTGTCGTCGTCGTCATAGTCCGCGAACTGCCAGGTCTCGATGCGGTTCACCGCGGTGCCACCGATCTTGACCGACCCACGCTCGCCGAGGATGGTGATCGAGCCCTCGAGGTTCCGCGGGAACGTGAGCATGGTGACCTCGAGCACGCCGATCGCCCCATTGCGGAACTTGAGGATCGCCGCTCCCGAGTCCTCGGCCTCGATCCGGCGCGCCATGGTCGCCGTCTTCGCCATCACGCTCTCGACCGGACCGACGAGCCACTGGATGAGGTCGACATAATGCGACGCCTGGTTCATGAAGGCGCCCCCGTCGAACTCCCACGTCCCGCGCCATGGCGCCTGGTCGTAGTACTCCTGCGGCCGGGTCCAGCGGACGGTCGCATTCGCCATGAACAGCCGGCCGAAGCGCCCCCGGTCGAGCGCGCGCTTCAGGAGCTGCACCGTCGCATTCAACCGATTCTGCTTGACGACGAAGAGCTGGACCCCCGCCTCGTCACACGCCCGGACGAGGTCGTCCGCCGCCGACAGCGAGATCGCCATCGGCTTCTCGCACACCACGTGCTTGCCCGCGCGCGCGGCCAGCATGCCGTGCGCCGGGTGGAGCCCCGACGGCGTGGCGATCGCGACGACGTCGCAGGGCACGTCCGCGAGCATCTGCTCGTACTGCGTGAAGTGCGGCACGCCCCAGCGCTCGCCCGCCGCGCGGGCCCGCTCGGCCACCGTGTCACACACCGCGACGAGGTCCAGCCCCTCGATCCGGTGCAGCGCCTCGAAATGGTTCGCGCTGATGCGGCCGCAACCCACGAACGCCACGCGGAACGTCGCCGTCGCCGTCATCGCGCTCCCTCCTCGGGTCGAAGACCGTCGGCCCCCGACCGGTAGGCCGCGCCGCAGGCCGCGCAGCGCAGCGTTCCGGGTCCGGACGGCAGCTTCACGCCGCAGGCGCACATCCAGCCGGTGCGCCGAGCCGGCACGCCCGTCACGAGCGCGTACGCGGGCACGTCCCGCGTCACCACGGCGCCCGCCCCCACGAAGCAGTACTCCCCGAGGGTCGTGCCGCAGACGACGGTCGCGTTCGCACCGATGCTCGCGCCGCGCCGCACGAGCGTGCGCCGATACTCGTCCTTCCGGCTCACGTGGCTTCGCGGGTTCACCACGTTGGTGAACACCATCGACGGCCCGCAGAACACGTCGTCCTCCAGCTCGACCCCCTCATAGACCGACACGTTGTTCTGGATCCTGACGTTGTCGCCGATCCGGGTCCCGTTCATCACCACCACGTTCTGCCCGAGCGAGCAGCCGGCACCGATGACGGCGCCCGGCATCACGTGGCAGAAGTGCCAGATGCGCGTGCCGGGGCCGACGGAGGCCCCCTCATCCACGTACGCGGACTCGTGGACGAAGGGCGCCGTCACGCGAGCACCGCCTGCCACTCCTGCAACGCCCGCACGGCGCGGGGCCGGTCGCGGAACGCCTGGATCGCGTCGCACGCCGCGCTCGCACCCGAGAGGGTCGTCGTGTACGGCACGCGGTTGGCGACGGCGGCCTGCCGCATCGTGTAGTCGTCCCGCTGGGACGCCTTGCCGAGCGGCGTGTTGATCAGCAGCTGGATCTCCCCGTTCATCATCTTGTCGATCGCATGCGGCCGCCCCTCGCTCACCTTCAGGACGCGCTCGGAGGGCACCCCGTGCTGCTCGAGATGCCGGCCCGTCCCATCGGTCGCGAGGATCCCGAAGCCCATCTCCCGGAACCGCCGCGCCACGGGCACCGCCCCCGCCCGGTCGGACGCGTTCACGGTGATCATCACCGCCCCCACGGTCGGCAGGCCGTTGCCCGCCGCGAGCTGCGCCTTGCCGAACGCCGCCCCGAACTGCTCGTCGATGCCCATCACCTCGCCCGTGGACCGCATCTCGGGGCCGAGGATCGGGTCGAACTCGCGGAACTTCGTGAACGGGAAGACCGCCTCCTTCACCGCGACGTACGGCGCGACCACCTCCGCGACCAGTCCGAGGTCCCGGAGCTTCTCGCCCAGCATCAGCCGCGCCGCCAACGAGGCGAGCGGCCGGCCGATCGTCTTCGACACGAACGGCACCGTGCGCGAGGCGCGGGGGTTCACCTCGATCACGTACACCGTGCCGTCCTTCACCGCGTACTGCACGTTGATCAGGCCGACCACGCCGAGCGCACGGGCGAAGGCGACGGTGTGCGCCCGCATCACGTCCTGATGCTCCTTGGCGATCTTCATCGGCGGCAGCGTGCAGGCCGAGTCACCGGAGTGGATGCCGGCGTCCTCGATGTGCTCCATCACGCCGCCGATCACCACGGTCTCCCCGTCCGCGATCGCATCCACGTCCGCCTCGAAGGCATCCTCGAGGAAGCAGTCCACCAGCACCGGCCGTTCCTCCGACACGCGCACCGCCCGCACGAAGTACTCCCGCAGCGACGGCTCATCATACACGATCTCCATCGCGCGCCCGCCGAGGACGTAGCTCGGGCGCACCAGCACGGGATACCCGATCCTCGCCGCGATCGCGACGGCCTCCTCGACGCTCGTCGCGGTGCCGTTGGGCGGCTGCGCCACCCCGAGCTCCCGGGCGAGCTGCTCGAACCGCTTCCGGTCCTCGGCGATGTCGATCGCCTCCGGGCTCGTGCCGAGGATGCGCACCCCCGCCGCCTCGAGCGGCTTCACGAGCTTGAGCGGCGTCTGGCCGCCGAGCTGCACGATCACCCCGACCGGCTGCTCGCGCGCGACGATCTCCAGCACGTGCTCGAAGGTCAACGGCTCGAAGTACAGCTTGTCCGAGGTGTCGTAGTCGGTGGAGACGGTCTCGGGGTTCGAGTTCACCATGATCGTCTCATACCCCGCCTCGCGCAGCGCCATCGCCGCGCGCACGCAGCAATAGTCGAACTCGACGCCCTGGCCGATGCGGTTCGGCCCCGAGCCGAGGATGACGACCGACCGGCGCCCGCTGCGCGGCGCCTCCGACTCCTCGTCGTAGCAGGAGTACAGGTACGGCGTGTTCGAGGGGAACTCGCCCGCGCAGGTGTCCACCATCTTGTACGCCGGCCGGATGCCGAGCGCCCACCGCCGCTCGCGCACCGCCGCCTCGGTCTCGCTCCGCAGGCGCGCGAGCTGCGCGTCGGCGAAGCCCATCCGCTTCATCCGCCGCAGGGCGACCGCGTCGACGTCCGGCAGCGCGGCGTACGCGCGCTCGGCCACGACGAGCTCCTCGAACTGGCGGAGGAACCAGGGGTCGACGCCGGTCCGGCGGTGGATCTCCTCCACCGCGACGCCGTGCTGCAGGGCCCGCTTGATCTGGAACATCCGCTCCGGCACCGGGCGCTGGAGCGCCGACCGGACCGCCTCGACGGAGTCGTCGGCGACGCGGTCATCGGCGGGGCGCGCCCCGACGTCCCACCCCTGCCGCCCCGTCTCCAGCGCCCGCAACCCCTTCTGGAACGCCTCCTTGAACGTGCGGCCGATCGCCATCGACTCGCCGACCGACTTCATCTGCGTCGTGAGCGTCGGGTCCGCCGCCGCGAACTTCTCGAACGCGAAGCGCGGCACCTTCACGACGACGTAGTCGAGGACCGGCTCGAAGCTGGCCGGCGTGGTCTTCGTGATGTCGTTCGGCACCTCATCGAGCGTGTAGCCGACGGCGAGCTTGGTCCCGATGCGCGCGATCGCGAAGCCGGTCGCCTTCGACGCGAGCGCCGACGAGCGCGAGACCCGCGGGTTCATCTCGATGACGATCATCTCGCCGTCGACCGGGTTGACGGCGAACTGCACGTTGCAGCCGCCGGCCTCGACGCCGATCTCGCGGATGATCGCGATCGCGGCATCGCGCATCACCTGGTACTCGCGGTCCGACAGCGTCATCGCCGGCGCGACGGTGATCGAGTCGCCCGTGTGGACGCCCATCGGGTCGATGTTCTCGATCGAGCAGATGATGACGACGTTGTCGGCGCGGTCGCGCATCACCTCGAGCTCGTACTCCTTCCACCCGAGGAGCGAGCGCTCGATCAGGACCTGCGAGATCGGCGACTCGGCCAGGCCCCGCTTGACGATGTGCTCGTACTCCTCGCGGTTGTACGCGATCCCGCCGCCCGAACCGCCGAGCGTGAACGCCGGCCGGATGATCGCCGGGAACCCGGTCCACTCGGCGATCGCCAGCGCCTCGTCCCAGGTCGTCGCGATCCGGCCCTGCGGGCACTTGAGCCCGATCCGCTCCATCGCCTCGCCGAAGAGCTTCCGGTCCTCGGCGACCTTGATCGCGCGCGCGTTCGCACCGATGAGCTCGACCCCGTGCTTCGCCAGCACCCCCTTCTCATAGAGGGCCATCGCGACGTTGAGCGCCGTCTGCCCCCCCATCGTCGGCAGCAGCGCGTCGGGCTTCTCCCGCTCGATGATCAGCTCGACGAACTCCGGCGTCACCGGCTCGATGTACGTCCGGTCCGCGACCTCCGGATCGGTCATGATCGTCGCCGGGTTCGAGTTGACGAGGATGACCTCGTACCCCTCCTCCCGCAGCGCCTTCGCCGCCTGCGTGCCGGAATAGTCGAACTCGGCGCCCTGCCCGATGACGATCGGGCCCGACCCGATGAGAAGGATGCGATGGATGTCGTTACGGCGTGGCATGGAGGAGATCGTCGATGATGTCGGCCCGCGACCGGCGCGGGGACCAGCCCGTGTCGGCGCGGAGCTTCCGGTTGTCCCCCACCAGCCACGGGACGTCGACCGGGCGTCGGAGCGCGGGATCCGGCGCGAGCGGGTCAGGGACGCCCGCGCGTGCGAGCACCTCGGCCGCGATCTCCCCGACCGTGGCCCCCGCGCCGCTGCAGACGTTGTAGGCCTCGCCGGGCCGCCCGCGCTCCACGAGCGAAATATACGCGGACACCACATCCTCCACATGGAGGAAATCGCGCACCGGCTCGGTGTTCCCGATCCGCACCGGGGTCCCCGGCGTCGCCCGCGCCTCGCGCGCCCGGCGGACGAGCGCGGGCAACAGGAACTCCGGCGCCTGGCCGGGGCCGGAATGATTGAACGACCGGGTCGCCACGACGCGGAGCCCGTCGGCCCGCGCGGCCGCCAGCGCGAACGCCTCCTGCGCGCACTTCGTGGCGGCATAGAACGTCCGGGGCCGCTGGTCCGTCGCCTCGTCGAGCGGCGGCCCCGCCTCGTGGCGCCCGTACTGCTCGGCGCTGCCGATCACCAGGAGCACGGCGTCCATGGTGCCCGCGGCCCGCAGCGCGCGCATCGCCTCGACCAGCCGCACGGCCGCCGAGACGTTCGTGTCGAGCGCGCGCATCGGGTCCTCGCCCGCCGCCGGCACGAACGCGATCGCCGCGAGGTGGAAGATCGCGTCCGGCCGCTCACGGTCGAGCAGGCCCGCGAGCGTCCGGCGGTCCACGCCGGGGCGCAGGTCGATCCCCCGCCAGCGCATCTGCGCGAGGTCCGCCGCCGTGAGGATCCCCGGGGGGGGCGCGATGCCCAGGGTCGTCCCGGTGACCGACCAGCCCTGCCGCAGCAGCGCCCGGGAGAGCCACTGCCCGACGAAGCCGCCGGCGCCGGTGACGAGGGCCTTCGGCAAGGTCAGGCCGGTGTCGCGGGCGCGAGGCGATGCCGCGCGAGGTCCGCGTCCACCATCATCCGCACGAGGTCCCGGAATCGCACGGTCGGCGTCCAGCCGAGCTGGCGCGCCGCCTTGGTCGGGTCGGCGACGAGCAGTTCGACCTCGGCGGGCCGCTGGAAGCGGGCGTCCGTCCGGACGTGCGCCTGCCAGTCGAGCCCGACGTACGAGAAGGCCTCCTCGCACAGCTGCCGCACCGACCAGGTCTCGCCGGTGCCGATCACGAAGTCGGCCGGGGTCTCCTGCTGGAGCATGCGCCACATCGCATCCACGTAGTCACCGGCATAGCCCCAGTCCCGGCGCGCCTCGAGGTTCCCGAGGCGGACCTCGTCGAGCTGGCCCAGCTTGATCCGCGCGACCGCGTCCGTGACCTTGCGCGTGACGAACTCGAGGCCGCGGCGCGGCGACTCGTGGTTGAACAGGATCCCGCTGACCGCGTACAGGCCGAACGACTCGCGATAGTTCACGG
>JAIBBJ010000146.1 GCA_019694735.1 Gemmatimonadaceae bacterium
ACGAGCGCGCCGAGCAGCGCCTTGAGCACGAGCGCCGACGGCGGGTCGGGCACCGCGCCCGGCGCGGGACGCGCCGGCAGCAGCCGCGCGCCGAGCTCGCGCGCGGCGGCGGCGACCTCGCGCCAGACGACCATGCCGAGCACAACGGTCACGGCAAGCACCACCGCGAACCGGAGGAGGCCGGCGACACCGAGCGCGAGCAGCACGAGCGCGAGCACGGCGGCGCCGAGCGAGGCGTCCACGGGCCAGCGCCAGCCGGCGTCGGCCGAGAGGGCGTCGCCGGCGTCGCGGGTGTCCGCTGCGGCGCCAGCCACGCCCGGCGCCCCGAGTGCGCGCCGGACCCGCGCACCGAGCCCGACGTGCACGAGGAGGAGGAGGAGCGCGCCCAGCAGCGCGGCGCCGTTCTCGAGGAGGACGGCGAGGCCGGTGCGCGTGTCGAGGACGGTCAGGGCTTCACCGCCTCGAGCAGGAAGCCGGTGCCGAGCTCGCTGCGCGTGAACCAGGTCTGCACGTGGCAGCAGGCGCGCATCGCGAGCCGCCCCGGCAGCGACGTCATCAGCGGGAACACCCGCACCTCGGCGTCGCGGTGCACGCCGCTCTCGCTCGTGCGCGCGTCACGCGCCGCGATCTCCTCGGGCGTGCGCGCGGGGCGCTTGCGGGGCTCCACCGAGGAGAGCTCCTTGGCGTGCGTCCACGACTTGATCGGCTCGACGACGTTCGCGAGCGGGTAGCCGTAGTTGTCGCACGAGACCACGCGCGCGCCAGCCTTCTCGCCGAGCGCGACGAAGTCCCTGCGGTCGTAGCGGCGGACGTGGCCGGCGAAGGTGTCGGTGGCGGTCCAGCGGTGCGCGTGCGCGGGCACCGAGAGCAGGACACGGCCGCCGGGCCTGAGGTAGCGCATCCACGCGGTGAGCACGCCCACGTCGTCCTCGATGTGCTCCAGCACCTCGAACGCCATCAGCAGGTCGAAGCTCCCCTCCCACGCGGGATCGGGGTGCTCGTACAGTCCCATCTGCGGGAGGTCGGCGAGCATGTGCGACGCGATGGTGCGCGCGTGCGCGGAGGTCTCGACGGCCGCGCCGCTCCATCCCATCGCGGCGAGGTCGGCGAGGAGGCTCGCGGCGCCGCAGCCCATCTCGATGACGCGGCCGGGAGGCACCTGGCGGAGCCGCGCGAGCACGCGGTCGCGGCGGAGCAGGAAGCGCGGCGCGGGGACCCAGCCGTACGGGATGGCGGTGCGGCCGTACTGCCGGTCCACGACGATGCCGGGATCGCGGGCGGGCGGGGTCACGGGTGTGCTCACGTTCGGATGGGCGCTCGGGATGGCATTGGGGCTCGCGTTGGAACTGGCGGTGGAGCTGGCGGTGGAGCTGGCGTCGCGGCCGGCGTCGGCGCTCATGCGAGCCCCGCGATGACGCGCGTGAAGGCCTCGCCCACCTCGCGCGGGCCGATGACCGGCATCGGCGGCGCGTCGGGCCATTCCTCCATCCGCGCGATGGCGATGACACGCTCGGCGAGGGCCTGCGGGTCGCCCGGCGTGGTGCGGAAGACCCAGGGGTGACCGGGCGCGAAGTCGCGCATCGCCGGCGAGTCGCCGCTGATGAGCGGCGTCTGCGTGGCGGCGATCTCGTACGCCTTGTTGGGGATCACGGTGAGGGCCTTGCCGGAGGTGCCGAAGACGCCGAGCCCGACGTCGGCGTCGCGGATGCGGCCGGGCAGCTCGGTGGGGGCGACCCAGCCGACCTGCGTCACGGAGCGGACGCCGAGCTGCGCGATGAGCGCGGTGATGCGCGCCTCCTCCTGCCCGGCCCCGACGAGTTCCCACGCCACCGCGACGCCGGCCTCCTCGACGAGTTTGGCCGCCCGCACGATGGTCTCGAGCCCATGGAGCGGGATGTACTGTCCGTAGAAGAGCACGCGGAGCGGTACGTGCAGCGTGGGCTTCCCGTCGCGCGGCGGGAAGCGCGTCGGGTCGGTGCCGAGCGGCACGTCGCCGACGGTGCCGGGCGCGACGCCCATGAGCGCCTCGAATCGGCGCGCGTGCGCGGGGGTGTCGATGAAGCTGCGGTCGGCGAGGCGCACCGCGAGCCACTCCATCGCGTAGAGGCCCCACGCGACGGGGTTCCAGCGCGAGAGCATGCGGCGGTCGTTCACCGCCGTGTCGTACGGCGAGATGAAGACCTGCCAGATGATCGGCACGCCGCGGGACCGCGCGAATGGCAGCAGGACGAAGAGGTCGAAGAGGCCGAGGTACGGCACGAGGACGGCGACGTGCGGGGGGGCAGCGAGGTAGCCGCGGACGAGGCGGGGCGCGGCGGCGACCCAGCGCCACATCGCCCGCACCTGCTCGACGCGCGTGAGCGTGCCCTTGTCACGCACGCCGGCCCAGATGTCCGCGTGCACCTCGTGGACGGGGATCCCCACGGCGCGAATGCCGGCGAGGAGCTGGCGGACGTTCGGCTTGGAGACGTCGTACGTCCCCCACACGAGCAGCGGGCCCGTCAGCACAGGTGCACCGCCATCGCCTTGAAGCTCACGACCACGGCGATGCCGGGTTCGAGGCGGAGGTCGCGCGCGGAGTGGGTGGTGAGCGCGGCGACGAGCGGGACGCCGCGCACCTCGACGGTGACGCGCGTTAGGGGCCCGTGCGCCGCGACCTCGACCACGCGCCCGGCGAAGCGATTGCGCGCCGAGTCGTGCGCCTGGTCCCGCGACACGGTGATCTCCTCGGCGCGGATCACCGCATGGCGTGCGCCCGGCGGGACGTCGCCGACGGCGTGGAGGGTGAGCGGGCCGGATGCGAAGACCACCGCGCGGGTGGCGTCCTCGTCGGCGGTCGCGGCCGCATCCACCGCGGCGTCCGCACCCATCGCGCCCGCCGCGTCGCCGGAGCCGCGCACCTCGCCGACGAGCACGTTCTCGGCGCCGAGGAACTCGGCGACGTACGGCGTCGCCGGCCGCCGGAACACCTCGGCCGGCGGCCCCGCCTGCAGCACGCGGCCGCCGTCGAGCAGGATCGCCTGGTCGCCGAGGAGTCCCGCTTCGGCGAAGTCGTGCGTGACCTGCAGCGTGGTGAGCGCCCACGCGGCGTGGAGCGCGCGGACCTCGCGGCGCACCTGCGCGCGTCGGCGCGGGTCGAGCGCGGAGAAGGGCTCGTCGAGCAGCAGCACGCGCGGCCGGCGCGCGAGGGCGCGGGCGAGCGCGACGAGCTGGCGCTCGCCGCCGGAGAGCGACTCGACCGCGCGGTCGAGCAGCGGCGCGACGCCGAAGCGGTCCACCACCTCGCGCACGGCGGCGGCGTCGGCGGCGCCGTAGGCGACGTTGTCCTGCACCGAGAGGTGCGGGAAGAGGAAGGCGTGCTGGTACACGAGCCCCACGCCGCGCGCCTCGGGCGGCACGCCGCGCAGGTCGGTCCCGCCGAGCCGCACGGTGCCGGCGCTCGGGCGCAGGAGGCCGGCGATGACCTCGAGGAGCGTGGTCTTCCCCGCCCCGGCGGGACCGATCACGACGCCGTAGCCCCCCGCGGGGAGCGCCACGCTCACGTCGCGGAGCGTGAAGCGGCCCTTCGAGGCGGTGAGGGACTCGACGGCGATCACCGGGTGCCCCGGGCGCGCGCCGCCGGGCTCATCGCACCCGCTCGGCGTCGGCGCGCAGCGCGCGCAGCAGCGTGAGCGGCACGAGCGCGAGCACCGCGAGCGCCGCGGCCACCGGCAGCGCCTCGCTCAGGCCGTGGCTCGTGAGCCGGTCGTAGCTCAGCACGCTGACGACCTTGGGGTTGTACGTGAGCACGACGATGGCGCCGAACTCGCTGACGGCGCGCGCCCAGGTGACGAGCGCGGCGGCGAGGAGGCCGCGGCCGGCGAGCGGGAGCGTGATGCGGCGGAAGGCGCGCCACGGCGTGTCGCCGAGCGTGCGGGCGACGCCCTCGTAGCGCGCATCCACGCGCGCGATCGCCTCGCGCGCGGCGCTCACGAAGAGCGGCGCAGCGACGAACGCCATCGCGGCGATGATGCCGAGCGGGGTGCCGACGATGCGGAGGCCGGCGGCGAGCGCGGCGCCGCCGACGGCGCTGTCGCGGCCGAGCAGGAGCAGGAGCGCGATGCCGGCGACCGGATGCGGGATGAGCAGCGGGAGGTCGAGGCAGGCGGCGAGCACGGCGCGGCCGGGGAAGTCGCGGCGGGCGAGGAGCCAGGCGAGCGGCACGCCGCCGAGCGCGGCGCACGCGGTCGCCGCCGTGGCGCAGAGGGCCGTGAGCAGCAGCGCATCGCGCAGCTCGGCGTCGCTGCCGAGCCTGGCGAGCCCCTCGGCGCCGCCGACGCCGACGAGGCCGATGACGGGTGCGGCGAGGAAGAGGAGGAGCAGCGAGCCGGCGAGGGCGGCGGCGATGCTCACCAGCCGGGAGGTGCTCACGGCGCGGGCATCCACGGCGCGGGCATCCACGGCGCCGGCGTGCCGCGCGTCACCGGCGCGTCGAGCGCGTCGAGGCCCTCGCGCCGCAGGATCGCGCGGCCGTCGTCGGAGAGCAGGAAGCGCGCGAGGCGCTCCGCGAGCTGCGGATGCGGCGCGTTGCGCGGCACCGCGAAGGCATAGACGATCGGCTTGCCCGTGAAGGTGACCGAATCGGCGGAGGCCGTCGCGCCGCGCACGCGCACCTGCGCGGTGGCGTAGGTGGCGGCGGACTCGGGGTCGGCGAGGTCGATCGCCGCGGGGAGCCGCACGAAGCGCAGCCCGATCGCGCGCGCCATGGACTCGTACGACCAGATGTAGTCGAACTCGCCGGCCTCGAGGAGCGCGACGAGGTCGGCCTCCTTGGGGCGGACGTTGCGGGCGGGGCTCGCGGCGGCAAGGCGCGCGGCGAGTCCGGGCTGGGCGTAGTGCCGCTCGGCGAGCTGCCAGACGAGCAGCGTCCGATAGCCGTTCGGGTCGAGCTGCGGGTCGGAGCGGCCGGTCTCGACGCCGGGCTCGAGCAGGATGCGCCACCACGAGTCGGGCCCCATCCCGGCGGCGAGGCGCGAGCGGTCGGTGTAGGCGAGCACCATGCGATTTCGCGCGAACTCGACCCAGCCATCCACATGGGCCGGCGCGAGATACGACGGGAAGACGTCGGCGTCGGCGAGGGCGATGAGGTCCGGGGTGCGCTGGAGCTCGGTGAGCTTGCGGGCGGACTCGAGGGAGCCGGCGTTCTCCTGGGTGACCGGGACGCCCTCGCGGCGGGCGAAGGAGTCGAGGGCGGCGCGGAGGGGTCGGGCGAGGGAGCCGGCGTTGAAGACAACGATCGGACCGGGCTCGGCGGGAGCGCCGCCGCAGGCGGCCAGCAGGGCGAGGACCAGGGGGAGGAAACGCCGGGCGGGCATCGCCGTAGTGTCGCCCGACGGGGCCACCGACACCAGTCCTCGCCGGTATATTCCCCGCACCCTCTCCCTCGGACAGATGACCGACCTCGCCCTCGAGATCCGGGGCGTCTCCAAGCGGTACGCGGCGCACGTCGCCGTGGAATCGCTCAGCCTCGCGGTGCCGAAGGGCACCGTGTACGGCCTGCTCGGCCCCAACGGCGCCGGCAAGACGACCACCATCCGGATGATCCTCAACATCATCGCGCCGGACACCGGCGCGATCACGCTGCTCGGCCGCCCCAACACGGACGCGGCGGTGCTCGACCGCCTCGGGTACCTCCCCGAGGAGCGCGGGCTCTACAAGAAGATGGCGGTGCGCGACGTGCTGCGGTTCCTCGGCGAGCTGAAGGGCGTGCCCCGGGGCGAGCTGGACCACCGGATCGACGGGTGGCTGGAGCGGATGTCGCTGCGCACGGCGGAGAAGGACTGGAGCAAGCAGAAGGTGGAGGAGCTCTCCCGCGGCATGCAGCAGAAGGTGCAGTTCATCGGCACGCTGCTGCACGACCCGGAGCTGGTGATCCTGGACGAGCCGTTCTCGGGGCTCGACCCGATCAACGCGCAGGCGCTGAAGGACACGGTGGTGGAGCTCCGGCAGCGCGGGAAGACGGTGATCTTCTCGACGCACCTGATGGACAACGCGGAGCGGCTCTGCGACGCGGTATGCATCATCGCGAAGGGGCAGAAGGTGCTCGACGGCGCGGTGGCGGCGGTGAAGGCGGAGAACGCGGGCCGCACGGTGGCGCTGGGGCTCGAGGGCGGGATGAGCCCGGCGGTGCACGCGGTGCTGGGCGACCGCGCGCTGGTGGCGCGGGCGGACGACCACAACCGGTTCGTCGAGGTGGAGCTGGCGGCGGGGGCGGACCCGCAGCAGCTGCTGCAGCGCGTGCTCGCCACGGGCGCGCGGATCGAGCGGTTCGAGCGGGTGCAGCCGTCGCTGCACCAGATCTTCCTGCAACGGGTCGGCGCCACGGGCGTCGAGGAGGGGATGAGCGGCCATGGGTAAGCTCTGGGCGGTCATCCGGCGCGAGTACCTCGAGCGCGTGCGCAACAAGTGGTTCATCTTCGTGACGATCTTCGGGCCGGTGTTCTTCGGCGCGATCACCTTCCTGCCGGCGGCGATGTCGGTGCGCTCGATGCGCAACGCGCGGGTGAGCGACGTGCGGGTGCTCGACGCGACGGGCACCGGCGTGGGCGAGCGGGTGGCGGACCGGATCCGCGCGATCAACGCGCCGGCGCCGGGCGACACGTCGGCGGCGGCCCGCCGCGCGCCGGCGACGCAGGTGACGGTGGAGACGCTCGAGATGGCGGCGCTCGCCGCCCGCGAGGAGGCGCTGGTCGCCGACGTCGCGGCCGAGCGGCTGACGGGCTTCCTCGTGCTCGACACGGGGACGGTGCGGACGGGCGACGCGCGCTACCTCGGGCGCAACGCGTCGTCGGTGGGCGAGGGGAACCAGCTGGAGGCGGCGCTGCGGCGCGCCCTGATCTCGTTCCGGCTGGAGCAGATCGGCGTGGACGGCTCGATCGCCGACACGGTGTCGCGCTTCCGCGTGGACCTCGCGACGGAGCGGATCACCGACAAGGGGCGCGCCGGCTCGGGGTTCGCGGGCGCGATCTTCGGTTTCATCCTCTCGTTCACGCTCTACATGGCGATCATCCTCTACGGCCAGGCGATCCTACGCGGCGTGCTGGAGGAGAAGACGACGCGCGTGGCCGAGGTGATCGTGGCCAGCGTGAAGCCGGACGTGCTCCTCGCGGGCAAGGTGCTCGGCGTGGGCGCGGTGGGGCTCACGCAGTTCTTCATCTGGATCGCGGGCGGCGCGTTCTTCTGGTCGCAGCGGATGAGCCTGATGAGCTCGATGGGCGCCGACCCGGCCGCGCTGGCCGCGGCGCAGTCCGGCGCGGCGTCCTTCACCTTCCCGACGATCACGCCGTTCACGATGGTCGCGCTCGTGCTCTTCTTCGTCCTCGGCTACACGTTCTACGCGTCGCTCTTCGCAGCGGTGGGCGCGATGGTGGGGAGCCAGGAGGAGGCGAACCAGGCGGTGCAGCCGGTGATGATGCTGCTCGTCTCGGGCATCATCTTCGTGCAGCCGGTGATGCTGAACCCGACGAGCGGGCTGGCGCGGACGATGAGCCTCCTGCCGTTCTCGGCGCCGATCATCATGCCGCTCCGGATGACGGCGGCGCCGGTCCCCGCGCTGGAGGTGCTCGGATCGCTGGGCGGGCTGGTGCTCGCCTGCCTCGCGGCGATCTGGCTCTCGGCGCGCATCTACCGGGTGGGGCTGCTGATGTACGGGAAGCGGCCGTCGCTGCGCGAGCTGGGCCGCTGGATCCGGCAGTCCTGAGCGGGCCGCAGGACCCCTTCAGGACCATGTAAACGCGCCCGGGGCGGCCGGCATCACAGGAGTGACCGTGCCTCCCGCCCCCGCCCCGGAGCCGCGCGCCGACGAGGCGCCCGACGACGTCCGCGCCGCCCAGCGCGGCGACGCGGAGGCGTTCGGCCGACTGTACCGCCGGCACGTGGGCCGCCTCAACGCCCTCGCGCTCCGCCTGACGGCCGACCGCGCGCGCGCCGAGGAGCTGGTGCAGGACGCGTTCGTCCGCGCGTGGGAGAAGCTCACGGGCTTCCGCGGCGAGAGCGCGTTCGGCACGTGGCTCCACCGTCTCACGGTGAACGTGTACCTGGCGCAGTCGCGCGCGAGCGGGCGGCGCGGGGCGCACGAGGAGGCGATGGACGAGCTCCCCGACCCGGCGCGCGACGTCGAGGGGGAGGGGCTCGGGCGCGAGGGGCGGATGGACCTCGAGGCGGCGATCGCGCGGCTCGCGCCGGGCGCGCGCACGGCCTTCGTGCTCCACGAGCTGGAGGGGTACTCGCACGAGGAGATCGCCGCGATGTCGGGGATCGCGGCCGCGACGGTGCGCGCGCAGCTGTTCCGCGCGCGGAAACGCCTGCTGGAGGAGCTCGACCGATGACGATGCCTGACGAACTGGATCCGGAGCGGCTGGCGCAGCTGCGGGAGGCGGCGCGGGCGCTGCCGGCGGAGGTGGAGCCGACGGCGGACCTGTGGCCGGCGATCCGGGCGCGGATCGAGGCGGGACGGGTGCAGGCGATGCCGCCGCGCGACGGCGCCGCCGAGCCTGCGCGCGACCCCGCTCGCGCCCCCGCACCTGCACCGATGCCGTGGTACGCGGCGCCGCGGCGGCTCGCGGCGGCGGCCGTGCTGCTCGTGACGCTCACCGCCACGGCCACGTGGTTCGCGAGCCGGCCGGGCACGCCCGATGTGGCGGTCGTGCCGACGGGCGTGGAGCCCGCCGCGGCGCCGGCGGCATCGGCGACGCCCTCCACACCGGGCGCGCCGGGCGGCGACGCGCTCGCCTCGTTCGCGTCGTACGAAGCCTCGGCGCAGGACCTCGCGAAGGCGCTGGAGGAGCGGCGCGCGAAGCTCGACCCGGCGACGGTCGCGGCGATCGAGCAGAGCCTCCGGACGATCGATTCGGCGCTCGTGGCGGCGCGCGCGGCGCTGGCGCAGGACCCGGCCAGCCAGCGGATGCGCGCGTACGTGGAGGCGGCCTACCGCCAGAAGCTGGACTTCCTGCGGCGGGCGAACGACGTCGCGAGCACCTGGACCCTCTGATGCGCACTGCCCTGCTCTTCCCCGCGGCACGGCGCGCGGCGGTGGCCGCGGCCGGCACGGCCGCGCTCGCGTTCGCGATCGCGCTCGCGGCGGTCCTCGCGCCGGGCAACGCCGCGGCGCAGGGCGCCGCGCCGGCGGCGAAGCCCGCGACCGAGCGCCGCACGATGGGCTGGCCGCTCGACGCCGACGGCGCGCTCAAGGTCTACAACTTCTCCGGCCGCGTGGTGGTGACCGGCTGGGACCGCGATTCGGTCGCGGCGGTGGCGACACTCCCGGCGGGCCACACGCTGCTCGGCGGCGGCGGGCGCGGCGGGATCAAGGTCGTGGTGGAAGCGGGCGGCGCCGCGCGCGGCGCGCCGAGCACGCTGGAGCTGCGCGTGCCGGCGGGTGCGAACGTGTGGGTGCGCGGCGGCGCGACGGACGTCGAGGTGCACGGCCTCATCGGCCCGCTCGACGTGGGCACGGTGAACGGCAACGTGCGGGTGAGCGGCTCGCCGCGCACGCTGACGGCCGAGTCCATGACGGGGACGGTGGACGTGGAGGCGTCGTGCGAGACGCTGCGCGCGAAGACCGGGAGCGGCGCGCTGACCTGGCGCGGCAGCGCGGCGGACGCGCAGCTCTCGTCGGTGAGCGGCCCGGTGCGCGTGAGCGCGGGCCCGATCGAGCGGGCGCGCGTGGAGACGGTGACCGGCGCGGTGACGGTGTCGTCGGCGCTGCGCAGCGATGCGCGGCTGACGATCGAGACGCACGCGGGCGACGTCGAGCTGCGCTTCCCGGCGCGGACGCCGGTACGGCTGGATGCCGACGCGGCCACGGTGCGTGGGCCGGGGATGGCGCCGGTGGCCCGTGCACCGGACGGGCGGCTCACGGCGCCGCACGTGTGGGAGTTCAACATCCCGCGCGGGGCGGGTGCGGCGTCGGCGGTGGTGGTGCGGTCGTTCTCGGGGACGCTCGCGCTCGGCTTCACCCCCTAGACGCGGAGGGGCGCGCCGCGGCGCGCCCCTCCGCCCGCGGCCGCGTCAGTTCGCGCTCGCGGCCGGCGCGCAGTACTGGTCGAACGCCTTCGTGAGGTCGGCCGCGATCGCGTCCACCGAGCGGCCCTCGATCTGCCAGCGCTCGATCATGTGCACGAGCTTGCCGTCGCGCAGCAGGCCGATGCTCGGCGAGCTCGGCGCGAAGCCGGTGAAGTAGCCGCGCGCCTGGCGCGTGGCGTCCACGTCGTTGCCGGCGAACACGGTGAAGAGGTGGTCGGGCCGGATCGCGTGCTGCAGCGCCTGAGCGACGGCGGGGCGCATGTTGCGCGCGGCGCAGCCGCAGACGGAGTTCACGACGACGAGGCGGGTGCCGGGCTGGTCCTTCAGCGCGGCGTCCACCTCGGCGGCGGTGCGGAGCTCGTCGATGCCGAGGCGGGTGAGCTCCTGGCGCATCGGGGTCACGAAGCGTTCGTCGTACATCATGGCGGATTGGGGAATGGGGAGTGGGAGGGAGCGGCGCTATTCCCGCGACAGCGCGAGGATGGCGGCCTGCGGCACCACGAGGTACCGCTCGTTCTCGAACGTGATCTCGACCGCGGCCTTGCGGAAGAAGATCGCGTAGTCGCCGACCTGGGCCTGCATCGGCACGTACTTCTGCTGCCCGGCGCTGCCGATGCGCCAGGGTTCGTCGAGGTGGTCGCTCACCTCGGGGAGGGGCTGGCCGGGGCCGGTCGCGACGATGGTCCCGCCCTGCACCTGTTGGTTCTCGACCGCGGTCGCCGGGAGGTAGAGCCCGACCTTCGTGCGCTCCTCGCCCTCCTCGAGCTTGATGAGCACGCGGTCGCCGACGACCAGCAGTTCCTTGCGTCCCTTCTTCATACGCCGTCCCGCCGGGGGTTGGGTCACTTCACGAGGAACAGGCGATCCTGGCGCTGGAACGCCCAGCGCGCGACGCCGTCGGCGCCGATCACCATGTCCTCCTCCTGCGCCATCCGGACCTTCTGGCCGTTCCACTCGGGGACCGGCGTGGTGGCCTGCAGCTCCACCGAGAACCACATGTTGGGGATCACCTTCGCGTCGCCGCGGCCGGGGACGCCGTCCTGGTAGTCCCAGAGCCCGACGAGCGGACCGGCACCATGGCCGTGCTTGCCGATGGGGTGCGAGTAGAACGTGCCGTCGATCCCCAGGGCCTCCATGCGCCGGCGGGAGGCCGCCAGGACCTCGTTGCCGGTGCGGCCCGGGCGGATCTCCTCCATCTGAATCTCCTGCATCCGGTTGGAGTTCCGCAGGGCGGCCTTCAGCCCCGCCGGGGCGTCGGTCTCGCCGGGGAGGAGGACGTAGGCCATGTGCTGGGTGTCGGTGTTGAGCCCCAGCGCCGTGATGCCGACGTCGTGGTGCAGCACGTCGCCGCGCTGGATGACCGGGTCCTCGCCGAGCTGGGCGTCGGTGACGCCCTTCCGCTGCACCTCGACGCTCGGCTGGAACCAGGTGCCGAGCCCGAGGTCGTTGACCTGCTGGCGCCACCACCAGACGAGGTCGCTGGTGCGGGTGACGCCGGGCTTCACGACCTCGGCGGAGAACATCCGCTGCGAGAGCGCCCAGACGAGCTGCTGGAGCTCGCGGTAGAACGCGACCTCGTCGGGAACGCGGGTGGCGATGAACTCGAGCGCGAGCGCCTCGGCGGGGCGGAAGCGCGACGCGAGCGCGGGCCCGAGCGCCTCGGTCATGCCATCGCGCTCGCCGGCCGAGAGGCCGTCGGTGAAGGCGAAGGTGCGCGAGACGTCGATCGCGATGACCCGGGGCTGCCGCTCCTCGAGCACCTGCTTGAGGACGGACCACTGCTCGTCGCCCCACAGCTCGGCCTGGCGGCCGGTGAGGTCGCCGGGGACGGCCTTCATCGCGCGGCGCGCGGTGTAGATGCCGCCCTGCGAGGTGCCGCCGAGGGCGATGCGCTCGACGCAGGAGCCGTCGCCGGGGTCGGCGCGGCCGCTGGCGGCGCAGGTGTCGAAGAAGACGTAGATGGTGCGGCGCCGCGCGGCGAAGGTGGTCGGCGCGACGAGGGACGAGAAGACGGGGTCCTCGTTGTACTCGCGCATGGGGACCACCCACGCGTCCACGCCGTGCTTGCGCATCAGCGCCGGGAGCACGGTGCGCATGCGGGTCTCGAGCCACTGCTGCTGGCGCGCGGCCTGGTCGCGGAGGGTGCCGAAGGGGCGGCGCGGGGCGGGCTGGGCGCCGGCGGGCGCGACGAGCGCGCCCGCGAGGGTGCAGACGAGGGTGCAGGCGTGCGCCACGCGGGCGGCGGTGCGCAGGGCGGCGCGGGACGGACGGATCACGGCGTCTCCGGGGGCGGCGGGGGGTCGGCGGGCGGCACGACGGGCGGGACGACGGTCGTGGTGGTGCGGCGCTTGGGGCGGCGCGGCACGATGAGCAGCCGCACGACGGTCGAGACGAACGCGAGCACGAGGGTGAAGAGGAGCAGCCCCGACACGCGGACGGCCGCGAGGCGCATCGCGGAACCCTGCCAGTCCTCGAGCGTGGCGATGAGCGAGCCGATGCGCTCGAGCCCGGCGCTGGTGAGCGCGAGGGAGACGAGGATCTCGGTCGCGGCCTCGAGGACGGCGAAGAGCGGCGCGCGCCAGAGCCAGGCGCGGACGGGATAGTTGCCGAGGTGGAGCGTGGCGAGGAGGAACAGGATGGCCGCGCCGCCGAGGAAGGTGCCGGCGATCCAGAGCCAGGAGTTGCTCCAGCCGAACTGCAGGATGAGCGCGCGGTACACGCGGAGGCTGCCGCCGGTGAGGACGGCCATCGCGAGCACGTTCATCGAGAGGCGGCGGACGAACGTCGGCTCCTCGAGGTCCATCTGCGAGAGGACCATCGTGGGCCGGAGGAGCGGCATCAGCGGGCCTCGCTCAGGCGGTGGCGATGCACTCGATCTCGACGCGGGCGCCGAGGGCGAGGCCGTTGGCGCCGAGGGCCGAGCGCGCCGGGAGGCGGCCGGGCGCGAAGTAGGTCCGGTAGATCGCGTTCATCCGGTCCCACTCCTTCATGTCGGCCATCATCACGGTGCACTTGATGACCCGGTCCATCGAGGAGCCGACGGCGGCGAGGGTCGCCTTGATGTTCTCCAGCGTCTGGCGCGTCTCGGCCTCGATGCCGCCGGGGACGAGGGTGCTGCCGTTGGCGGCGGGGTTGTCGAGGCCGATCTGCCCGGAGAGGTAGATGAGGTTGCCGACGCGCACCGCGGGCGAGAAGGGGCGCGTGGGGGCGCCGAACGGCGTGAGGTACACGGCGGTGTCGCCGGCGGCGATGCGGTCGGCGACGCGCGCGGTGCGGCGCTCGCGGACGGCGCGGCAGCCCGTGGCGGCGAGCGCCACGGCGCAGAGCGCGAGGAGGGCGGGACGCAGGGTCACTTGATCACCGTGCCGAGGCGGGACCAGCGGATGTCGGTGATCGCGGGCCAGGCGCGATCGGAATCATCCGCGTTGTAGGAGTAGTACACGAAGAGCGGCCGGCCGCGGATGTTGCGGCGCGGGACGAACCCGTAGAAGCGGCTGTCGATCGAGTCGTAACGGTTGTCGCCCATCATCCAGAACGTGCCCTCGGGCACGATGAACGGGCCCCACTCGTCGATGCTCGGCTCGGCGGGCGGCGCGCCGAAGCGCGAGCCCTTGAGCTCGACGCGGTGCTGCCAGCCGAGGATGGGGTCCACGTGGTCGCCGCGGAGCGGGCCGGGGCGGCCGGAGGCCCAGCCCTGGCGCTGCGGCTCGCCGTTCACGTGGACGACGCCCTCGCGCGCATAGAGGGTGTCGCCGGGCATGCCGATGACGCGCTTGACGACGGTGGGCGTGGGGTCGTCGGGGCTGAACGACTGGAAGGGCGAGACGAAGACGACGATGTCGCCGCGGCGGGGCTCGGCGTAGCCCGGCAGGTTCACGTCGGTGAACGGGATGTGCGGGCCGAAGCGCAGCTTGTTGACGAAGAGCCAGTCGCCCACGAGGAGCGTGGGGATCATCGAGCCCGAGGGGATGCGGTAGGCCTCGATGAGGAAGGTGCGGAGGAGGAGGAAGATCGCGAGGGTGCCGGCGACCGACTTGACCACCTCCCATGACTTGCCGGAGGAGCGGCTGCCCTTGCGGGCGGCGGCGACGGAACTGGACTTGGTCGAGGACTTCTTCGCGGCCACGGGGAGCGGTGCTGGGGGAACGAGGGGGCGCCGAGGGGGCGGGGGCGGCGCGTCCCGTGGAATCTGCGGGGACGGGGGCCCGAATACGAGAGGGGCGCGCCTCGCGGCGCGCCCCTCCGTCCAGCCGGTCCGGCGAACCTTACTTGAGGTTCTTCGAGACGAGCTTGGTCATGTCGAACATCGAGACCTGGCCCTTGCCGCCGAAGACGACCTTGAGCTTGTCGTCGGCGTTGATCATGCGGCGGTTCTTCTTGTCCTGGAGGCCGTTCTTCTTGATGTAGGCCCAGAGCTTCTTGGTGAGCTCGGTGCGCGGGAGCGGCGCGGCGCCGACGACGGCGGCGAGCTTCTCGTTCGGGGTCACCGGCTTCATGAACGCGGCGTTCGGCTTGCGCTTCGCGGCCTTCTTCTTCGGCGCGGCCTTCTTGGTCGCCTTCTTCGCCGGCTTCTTCGCAGCCTTCTTCTTCGCAGCCATTCGAGACATCTCCTCGGAGGGAAGTGAGGATCGCGCGGTGCTACGCCCGGTCGAGTCGTTGCGCGATCTGCCCTCGAAAGTAAGAGGGTTCCCCTCTGGCGCAATAGGGCGCGCCAGAGGGAAAACAGGGATTCCCCCTCTGGGACGGGGGGGCGGGGGGCATCGGCGGGGGGAATTCTCCCTCTGGGACGGGCCGCTCCCCCCTCGGGAACGCGGCGCGCGGCGCGGCGCCGCCGGTCGAATTCCCCTCTGGGAATCGCCTCGCGCGGGCCCGCGTCCCGCCCGTGCGCGCGCGTTTCCGCGCCCGTGCGCACGCCGCGGGCGCGCGCCCGTCACGCCGTGAGGAACCCCTCGAGCAGCGCGATCATCCGCGCGTCGTGCGGGTCGGCGCTCACGTCGTCCTCGACGACGCTCTCGCGCGCCGCGGGGGTCTCCAGCACGAGCGGGATGCCCGCCGTGCGCGGGTCGGCGAGGAGCCAGCGGAACGGCTCGGCACCGATCATCCCCTCGCCGAGGAGGGCGTGGCGATCCTTGTTGCTCGCGAACGGGTGCTGGCTGTCGTTCAGGTGGAAGAACGCCGGCGCCTCCCCCGTCGCGCGCACGAACGCGTCGATCGTCGCGCGCTGCGCGTCGGCCGACGTGTGGATGTCGTGCCCGGCGGCGAAGAGGTGGCAGGTGTCGAGCCCGTAGCCCGTGCGGTGCCGCCACTCGGGCGGGACCTGCGCGAGCATCGTCGCGATCTCCTCCGGGGTGCGGCCCATGGTGCGGCCGGCGCCGGCGGTGTTCTCGATCAGCACGCGCGTGCCGCTCCCCTCGGGGACCTGCTCCAGCGCGTGGCGGATGGCCAGCCCCACGCGCACGGCGGCGTCGGTGGGGTCCGAGTCGCCCGCCGAGCCGGGGTGGAAGCAGCAGCCCCACGCGCCGAGGACGCTGGAGCGCTCGAGTTCCTTGGCGAGGCCGGCGCGGGCGCGGAGCGCCTTCGGCTCCTCGGGGGAGGCGGTGTTGAGCACGTAGGCCGCGTGCACGAGCACGTGCTGCCGCGCGATGCCAGCGGCGGCGAGCGCGGCGTGCACCTTGGCGGCCTTGTCGGGCTTGAGGGTGACCTTCTCGTTGTAGTACGTGGGCGGCGCGGTGAAGACCTGCAGTGCGCGGGCGCCGGCGGCGGCGGCGCGCTGCACGGCGAGCGGGAGCCCGCCGTCGTCGGCCGGGTGCACGCCGAGGATGCGATGCGGCACGGTCATGCGTCCCCCTTGGGGCCGAGGTCCACCATCCTCTGGCCGCGCGCGTACTCGACGGTGCGCGGGTCCTCGAGTGCCGAGAGCCGCTTCACGACGGCGGCGATGCGGCGCGCCTGCTCGTCGATCGCCTCGAGGATGGCGGCGCGCTCGCCCTCCGGCACCATGCCGCCGGAGAGGAGCGAGCTGTTGGTGAGGAGCGCGGCGAGCGGGTTGTTGATCTCGTGCTGGAGCGCGAGGGAGAGCTCGCCGACGCCGGCGAGGTAGCGCGCCTCGCGCAGCGCCTGCTCGGCGGCGCGCTGGGCGGCAGCGGTCTCCATGCGGCGCGCAGCGATGCGGAGGCGCGCGGCGATGTCCTCGGGGGTCACCGGCTTGGAGAGGTAGTCGTCGGCGCCGGCGTCGAGGACCTGCTCCAGCGAGTGCATCCCGCTCTGCGCGGTGACGACGAGGAGGTAGGCGTGGCGGCCGTCGGGATGGCCGCGGATGCGGCGGCAGACCTCGAGCCCGTCGAGGCCGGGCATCTGCCAGTCGAGGACGACCATCTCCGCCGGGGCGCGGTCGAACGCGGCCCAGACGGCGCCGCCGTCGGCGTGCTGCTCGGCCTCGTGCCCGTGGACCTCGAGCACCGCGGCGACCAGCTCGCGCATCAGTTCGTCGTCGTCGGCCAGCAGCACGCGCATCAGCGCCTCACCATGCGAGGGTCCCCGTCCGCACCAATGTGCGCGGCCAGGCGCCGCCGCGCTGGCTCGACGTCCACGCGATCGCCAGCCGGGTCCCGCGCACGGCGATGCGCGGGGCGCGCGACTCGCCGGTGGCGTCGGTCGCGTCCTGCCGCGCCTCGAAGAGGTGGCCCTGCGTGCGCGAGACGGCCACGCCGAGCCGCGGGAGGCGGCTGTTCGGGTCCTCGTACACCACGACGACGGTATCGCCCCGCGAGGCGACGGCGGCGAGCGAGGGGCGGTCGCCGTAGACGATGGGCACCGGCTCGTGGAAGCGGGTGCCGCGCTCCATGGTGTGGGTGAAGAAGAGGCCGGCGCCCTCGCGGGCGTCGAGGAAGTAGGCGAGGTGGAGCCAGCCGCTGAGCGAATCGGCGGCGATGAACGGCGCCGGGCGCGCGCAGCCGTCGGTGCCGGCGTCCATCGTGTCGGCGGAGACGGCGGGGTGCCAGGTGCGGCCGTCGTCGTCGGAGCGGGCCACGCGGAGGAGCACGCTGGAGTCGGGACGGACGGCGAACCAGCTCGCATACGCGGTGTCGGCGAGGGCGCGGGCGGCGCGGCGGGTGGCGACGCAGAGGCCGGGCTCGTCGGGCCATGCGGGCGGCGTCCACGCGGGGACGAGGCGCGGCGCGCCGGTGTCGCCGAGCGCGAGACGGAGCGTGTCGTCGAGCGCGCCCGGCGCGACGGTGACCGGCGCATCCCAGCGGACCGGCTCGGGCACGCACGCGGTGGCGAGCGCAGCGAGCGTAGCGAGCGCGAGCCCGACGGCCGGCGCGCGCAGGCGCGCGAGGGTGCGGGGCGACGGCGCGGGCGGGCGGTGCATCGCTGAAGTGTCACCCTCCCGCGATTAGATTTCCACCTCCGACCCCTCACCCCTCCGCGCCATGTCGACCTTCTCGCCCAGCGGCATCCGCACGCTCCCGCCGCACGTCAACGAGCCGATCAAGGGGTACGCCCCCGGCTCCCCCGAGCGCGCCGCGCTGCAGGCGCGGCTGAAGGCGATGGAGTCGGAGTGCCCGGACATCCCGGTGGTGATCGGCGGGAAGGAGATCCGCACCGGCGACACGGCGAAGGCGGTGTCGCCGCACAAGCACGGGCACGTGACCGCGACGTACCACAAGGCCGGCCCCGAGCACGTGCGCCAGGCGATCGAGGCCTCGGCGCAGGCGTGGAAGGAGTGGAGCGAGTGGACGTGGGAGCAGCGGGCGTCGGTGTTCCTCAAGGCCGCCGACCTGCTCGCCGGCCCGTGGCGCGACACGCTGAACGCGGCGACGATGCTCGGCCAGTCGAAGACGGTGTTCCAGGCCGAGATCGACGCGGCGTGCGAGATGGCGGACTTCTTCCGCTTCAACCCGGCGTACGCGCGCGAGCTCTACACCGAGCAGCCGGTCTCGACCGGCGGGACGTGGAACCAGCTGGAGTACCGCGCGCTCGAGGGGTTCGTGTACGCGGTCTCGCCGTTCAACTTCACGGCGATCGGCGGCAACCTCGCCGGCTCGCCGGCGCTGATGGGCAACACGGTGCTCTGGAAGCCGGCCGCGACGGCGATGCTGTCGGGCTGGTACACGTACAAGCTGCTGGAGGAGGCCGGGCTCCCGCCGGGCGTGATCAACTTCCTCCCCGGCGACCCGGTCGCGATCAGCGACGTCGCGCTCTCGCACCGTGACCTCGCGGGGGTGCACTTCACCGGCTCCACCGGCGTGTTCAACGCGATGTGGGGCACGATCGGGCGGAACATGGGGTCGTACCGCTCGTACCCGCGCATCGTGGGCGAGACGGGCGGCAAGGACTTCATGATCGCGCACCCCTCGGCGGACGTGCAGGCATTCGCGGTGGGCGTGGTGCGCGCGGCGTTCGAGTACCAGGGCCAGAAGTGCTCGGCCTGCTCGCGCATCTACGTGCCGAAGAGCCTCTGGCCCGAGGTGCGCGACCGGATGATCGCGATGATCCAGGACATCCGGATGGGCGACGTGAACGACTTCCGGAACTTCATGGGCGCGGTGATCGACGCGCGCGCCTTCGACCGGATCGCGGGCTACCTCGCGGACGGCAAGGCGAACGCGCGGATCCTCGCCGGCGGCGGCACCGACAAGGGCACCGGCTACTTCGTGCAGCCGACGCTGGTGCAGACGGAGGACCCGTCGTACCGGTTGATGTGCGAGGAGATCTTCGGCCCGGTGGTGACGGCGTACGTGTACGACGACGCGAAGTGGAGCGAGACGCTGGAGCTGGTGGACCGCACCTCGCCGTATGCGCTCACGGGCGCGGTGTTCTCGCAGGACCGCACCGCGCTGGCCGAGGCGCACGCCAAGCTGCGCCATGCGGCGGGCAACTTCTACGTGAACGACAAGTGCACGGGCGCGGTGGTGGGCCAGCAGCCGTTCGGCGGCGGGCGCGGCTCGGGCACCAACGACAAGGCGGGCTCGAAGCTCAACCTGCTCCGCTGGGTCAGCCCGCGGACGATCAAGGAGACCTTCGTGCCGCCGAAGGACTACCGCTATCCCTTCATGGCCGAGTGAGCGCGTGCGCTACCTGACCCTCGACGTCTTCACCCCCACGCCGTTCGGCGGGAACCAGCTCGCCGTCTTCCCCGATGCGCGTGGGATCCCCGAGGGTCTGCTGCTGCGGATCACGCAGGAGTTCAACTTCTCCGAGGTGACCTTCTGCTATCCGCCGGAGGACCCGGCGCACACGCGGAAGGTGCGGATCTTCGTTCCCGAGAAGGAGATCCCGTTCGCGGGGCATCCGACGATCGGCACGGCGGTGGCGCTCGCGCTCACCGAGGGCGCGCTGCCGGGCGGGACGGGCCGGATGCAGCTCGAGCTCGGCGTCGGCACGCTGCCGGTGGACGTGCGGGTGGAGTCGGAGGGACGCGCGTGGGCGGAGTTCTCGGTGGTGAAGCTCCCCGAGGTGGGCCCGCACGCGCCGACGCTCAACACGCTGGCCGAGATCCTGTCGCTGGAGCCGGGCGACCTGATGGGCGGCGCGATGTCGCCGCAGGCGGTCTCGTGCGGCTACCCGTTCCTGCTGGTGCCGCTCAAGTCGCTGAAGGCGCTCAAGGCGGCGCGGGTGCGGATGGACCGCTGGGAGCAGACGCTCCAGCGCTTCTGGGCGCCGGAGATCTTCGTCGCGGCGCGCGACCCCGAGCAGGGGGAGCACCACTGGCGGGCGCGGATGTTCGCGCCGGGCATCCGCGTGCCCGAGGACCCGGCGACGGGCTCGGCGGTGGCGGCGTTCGGCGGCTGGCTCGCGATGAAGGAGCCGAAGGCCGAGGGCTCGTTCGCGTGGTCGGTGGACCAGGGGATCGAGATGGGGCGGCCGAGCCGGCTCGACGTGAGCGCGGACAAGGCGGGCGGCCAGGTGACGGCGGTGCGCGTCGCGGGTCGCGCGGTGCTGGTGAGCGAGGGGGCGCTCCGGCTGCCCTGAGGCGATCGCGCGGGGCCGCGGCGCGGCCGCGCGCCCCGGCTCACTCGTGCGGCGTGTCCACCGTGCGGATCATCGCCGGGGTGCTGTGGCGCGCGCGGCCGGGGCTGCCGGCGTCGAAGGCGCGCATCCCGGCGTGCCAGACCACCGCCCGGTCGCGGCCGCTCCGCTTCGCCACGTAGAGCGCCTCGTCGGCGCGGGCGAGCAGTGTCTTCGCGACCTCGTCGTCGCGGGCGGGGGCCGCGGCCACGCCGACGCTCGTCGTGATGCGCCGCTCGGGCGGCAGCGAGTGGAAGCGGTGCGAGCGGAAGGCCTGCATCACGCGCTCGGCGAGGATGAGCGCGCCCTCGTCGTTGGAGTCGGGGGCGAGGATGGTGAACTCCTCGCCGCCGATGCGCGCCACGACGTCCACCTCGCGCGCCGTCTCGCGCAGCAGCGCGCCGACCTCGCGGATGACCTCGTCGCCGGTGAGGTGGCCGTACTCGTCGTTGATGTGCTTGAAGTGGTCCACGTCGATCGCGAGGACCGCGACGTGCTTCTTGCCGCGGATCGCGCGCGAGACCTCGCGCTCGGCGAGCTGGTTGAGGCCGCGCCGGTTGAAGCAGCCGGAGAGCGGGTCGGTGAGGACGATCGCCTCGAGGTGCGCCCGCATCCGGTTGTACGCGCGCCCGATGATGGTCACCGGGTCGGGCATCTGGTCGGCCGCCTCGTCGTACTGGGCCGAGAAGTCGCCCTCCTGGGCCTTGGCGAAGACGCGCACGAGGTTGCGCATCCGCTTGGTCAGGTGGCCCTGCAGCGCCGCGTAGGCGGTGACGCCGATCGCGTAGAGCGCGAGGGTCCAGAGCTCCTCGCCCGGGTACGGCATGCGGCCCGCGTCGGCGGCGAAGGCGATGAGCATCGTGTAGCCGACGGCGACCAGCACGAGGTTCGCGATCGTGGCGGTCCAGCCGAAGAACATCTGCGTCACCTGGACGGTGAAGACGCAGACCAGCAGCACGCGCTCGTAGTGCTCGGGCGGCGTGATGAGGAAGACGAGGAGGAAGAGGAGGACGATGTCGCTCGCGATGGTGGCCATCGCGAGGCGCAGCGTGGCCCGGCGGCGGCGCGCGACCCACCCGCGCATCAGCGCATGGAACCCCAGGTAGCCCACGATGAGCCCGAGCACGGCGAGCAGCGCCGGCCGCAGGCCGATCGTCGCGATGGCCACCGAGTCCGCGGAGATCACGCCGAACCACTTGAGCGTGACGGCCGCGAAGCCCACGAGCCCGGCGAACAGCAGGCGATACCGGCCCTGCCAGAGCAGGACCTCGGCGTACGCGTGCTCCTCGGCTTCGATCAGTGCCGTGGGATCTTGCAGGGGGCCGGGCCGGTGCGGGGGATCAGGTGGGGAACGACGACAATTCCGCTACCAGTGGACCATCCGGCAAGAGGGAACGTCACGCTCCGGCCCGCCGCCGCTCCCGACCGCGGCCCGCCGTGGGCGCCCGTGGAGCCCGGCCGCACGACCGGACAGCGATTGGAGTGCGGTGCGGCGATCCCGCCCTGCGCCCCCGCACCTGCCCCGGCCTTCCGCGAGGAGGGCTGCGCCTAGAAGCGCGCCTCGAGGTACAGGTCCACGCGCGTCTGGACGCGCGGATAGATGCCGCGGGAGACATCGAAGCGGATCATGCCGTCGAGGAAGCTGGCCCCCACGCCGACGCCGCTCATCGGGCGGCCGACGTTGCTCCAGCCGTCGCGCGGGCCCGCCCAGCCGAGGTCGCCGAAGATCACCGGGCGGGCCGCGGCCTGGTTCTCGCCGATCTCGAGGCGGCCCATCCAGAAGGCCTCGCCGTAGCCGGTGCCCGCGGTCTGGCCGCGGACGCTGTGGAGCCCGCCGAGGAAGAAGTGCCGCTGGGCCGGGACATCGCCGGCGGTGGTGCCGGCGGCCCCGGTGAGCGACGCCGCGAGCCGGCCGAGCCCCCGCGAGACGGTGGTCTCGAGATAGGCGCGACCGTAGCTGCCCGAGGGCGCGGCGGCGAAGTCCACCGACGCGCCCTCGAGGCGAACGTCGGCGCTCGCGCGCCAGCCGCGCGGGTCCAGCCCGCGGCTGCCGCGCCAGCGGACGCCGGCGCCGTAGAGCCACGCCTGGTCGGCGGTCACGTTGCCGATGAAGCGGTCGTCGTTGGCGCCGCCGAAGACGGAGTAGCGCGTCTCGACCGGCGCGTCCCACTGCTGCTCGGCGAAGAGGCGCCACTCGAAACCGTTGCCGGAGACGCGGGTGCCGGTGAGCTCGCCGCCCCAGGCCCGGTGATAGAAGCCCTCGTCGCGCGCCCAGAGGAGCGCGGGGACGGAGGCGCCGAAGGTGAGCGGCGTGCCGAAGTCGCTGCTGACGGCGAGGCGGCGATACACCGCGCCGCGCAGCTCGCGGCGGCCGTTGCTGCGCGCGAGCGAGAACTCGCCGTTCGGCTGGAGGTCGGCGAGGGAGAACCGGCCGCCGAGGCCCAGTTTGTAGCCCTTGCCGAGCTGGGTGGTGACGAGGGCGCCGGTGCCGAGTCCCTCGACCCGGTTGTAGCGCGTGTGGTTGAGCCCCCACTCGATGCTCGGCGGGCGCGGCGCCCAGGCCGGCTGCAGCGCGAAGTCGAGCGCCTGCATGAGCTCGTTGCGCTCCTTGGCGCCGAAGAGCTCCTCGCCGTCGTCGTAGATCGAGGGCGGCAGCTCGGGCGAGTGGACGAGCTTGTCGCGGTCGCAGGGGATGTCCACGACCATCCGCAGGCGCATGTCGTCGCGCGACTGGACCTGACGGAAGGTGCCGCTGGTCTCGCACTGCCGGAGGCGGTCGGCGCGGTTCACCGAGTCGCGGGTGGCGTAGTACTTCTCCATCGCCTGGCGGACCTGGGCCGAGTCGAGGCCGGACGCCTTGAGCGAGTCCTGCACGTCGGCGTTCCGCTTCCAGGTCGGCGGCGGGATGGGCGTGAGGGTGTCGATGCCGTTCACACCGTCGTAGCGGTAGCGCTCCTCGATGCGGAAGGGCACGCGGATGAAGCTGACGCGCGCGTACCCCTCGGCGCCCTGCGTGCGCGGGAGCCAGTACCGCTGGTCGAGGAGCCCGTACTCGATGGTGACGGCGGTGATCTCGGCCTTCATCGGCGAGATCAGCCCGCGCACCAGCGGGGGCACGTCGTCACGGGCGGTGGAGTCCTCCTGCTCGACGGTCTCCCAGACGTCCATCGGCGCCGAGAAGCGCATCACGGCGCGCACGAGGTGTGCGCCGTCGGTCTCGAACCAGAAGGAGCCGACGACGAGGTTCCAGCGCGCCTCGCGTGGCGTCGCGACGATCTCGCGGAGCGTGATCCGCTTGCCGTCGGGGAGCGCGATGAGCACCGAGTCGCCGGTGGCGAAGGTGAAGTACGCCTCGGAGCCCTCGGCGACCGGGTGGATCAGCATCGGGCCGTCGCCGTCGCCGGAGCCGATGTTGTCGAAGAGCCAGAGCTCGTCCTTCCCCGGATAGTACGGGATCGCCATCATGTCGCCGATCTCGTCCCACATGTCGTCCTCCATCTCCTTCTCGGCCTCCTTGAGGCCGGCGACGATGGGGACGGCGGAGCGGGCGCCGAGCATCTCGACGTGCGCACCGACGCCGCGGCGCCAGCGCACGTGGGCGGCGCTCTCCTGGCGGAACATCAGGCGGTCGCGCGCGGTCTCGCGGAGCGCCATGCCGGCGGAGATGCGCTGGTAGCTCTTCACCTCGTACGAGAGGAGCGTCGAGTCCTGCTGCAGGCGGGCGGCGCGGGCGCGGAGGAGGAGGTCGCGGGCGGTCGCGTCCCGGAAGGCCGTGCGCCGGTGCTCGTCGGTCACGGCCACCTGGTAGCGCGGGGGCCGGACGGAGATGGACGCGCTCGCATGGGCCGAGTCGCGCGCGACGTTCACCTGCACCTGGAAGGCCACCGCCAGCATCCCCAACGCGAGCATCACGTCTCCTGCGGAACGGGTCGGCCGCCGGACGGCCGTGAGGCCCCGCCCGGCGGCGGTTGCTGCCCTTCTGTACGGCCGGGGGCGGAGGGGGGTTTCCGGGCGCGGCGTGCCTGGCGGTCCGCCGACCACTGGTACTCGGCCCGCTGGGCAGCGTCCTCGCGCTGGGCGAGCGGCACCATCGCGAAGGCGAGCCCGACGGGGAGCAGGAAGAGCCATGGCCCGCCCGGGAAGTGCGGCCGCCCACCCCGCGCGGCCACGCCGAAGCGGGCCGCCAGCCGGTCGGCGTTCCGCTGCATCCATACGGTCGCGACGATCATCGCGATGCCGAGCGCGGCGAGCACGATCGGGAAGGCGGGCGAGTCGCGGAACTCGGTGCCGGCGAGCCAGACCACGTAGCCGGCCGCGCACCCCATCCCGAAGACCAGCCACGCGAGGCGCCGCAGCAGGAGGGCCAGCGCGAACGCCACGAACGCGACGAAGGGGAGCAGGTGCTTGTACACCGACTCCGAGCCCACGAGCTGCAGCGTCCCCGGCACCGCGCAGATGAGCGCGACGAGGTGCAGCCACCGCGCGACGTCGAGGTCGCGCGGCTGCGACCGCTCGGCGTGGATCGCGGCGGCGAGCGAGAGGCAGGCGCCGGCGCACCAGATCCAGCCCTGGGTGTGGTACCCGACGGTGCTGGCGCCGAGCGCGTCGGCGGCGTGGAAGAGCAGCCGCACGCCGAGCCCGGCGATGACCGCGGCGATCGGCGCGAAGCGCACGAGGCGGAAGACCGCGAGCGCGGCCGCCAGCGTCCCGAGCTCGACGACGAGCTCCTCGCCCCGGCAGGCGAGGAAGTCGAACTCGAGCCAGCCGCAGGCGTTGGGCGGCATCCAGACGAACCACTGCATCAGCGCGCTGAGCGCGAGCATCGCCGGCGGCACGGTGGCGATGACGAGCAGCCACGCGACATCGGCGGCGAACGCGAAGCCCTCGCGGCGCAGCACGCGCGCGGTGACCGCGAGCACGATGGCGTAGAGGCCGCTCGTCGCGAGCGCGCCCGAAGGCCCGAGCCAGCGCCAGCGCTCGGCGAGGAACCAGACCATCGCCGCGACGACGATGAGGGCGCCGAGGACGTAGGCGATGGTGGCGGCATCCATCGGGAGGCGGCGGCGCGCGTGCACATCGGCGGCCGCATCGGCAGCCGCATCGGCGGCGGGCGGCGCGGCGCCCGACGCGGGCGCAGCCCCCTCCGCGGGGCCGAGCGCGCGGATGGCCGCGGCCTGCGCCCCGGTGATGATCCCGCGCGCGACGGCCTCGTCGAGCCGGCGGTCGGACGTGCCTGTCATCCGCTCCTCCCGGACCGGCTGCGCGCGCACCGTTGCCCTGCGCGCCCGAGCCGGATTCCATTCGTCATGTCCAATACGTCCCCTGCCGCGCCCCTGGTGCCGCCCGAACCGGGCGACCTGCCGCCGGAGGTGTTCGAGGCCCACGCGACCGCGCTCGCGCGCTGGGTCGCGGACTACCTGCGGAATACCGAACGATATCCGGTCCTCTCGACGCTCGCGCCGGGGGAGTTCCGTCAGCGCATCCCCGACGCGGCCCCTGAGGCGCCGGAGCCGCTGGAGGCGATCCTCGCCGACCTCGACCGCGTGGTGATGCCGGGGGTGACGCACTGGAACCACCCGGCGTTCTTCGCCTACTTCGCCAACACCGCCTCGGTGCCGGGGATCCTCGGCGAGCTCGTGATCGCGGCGCTCAACCAGGTGGGGATCCTCTGGCGCACGTCGCCGGCGCTGAGCGAGCTCGAGACCGCGACGACCGGGTGGCTCGGCCGCGCGATGGGATTGCCGGAGGGATGGTTCGCGATGCTCACGGACACGGCGTCGGTCTCGACGCTGCAGGCGCTCGCGGCGGCGCGGGAGCGGGACCCGTCGCTCGGCATCCGCCACGAGGGGATGGGCGGCCGGCCGGAGGTGCCGCGCATGCGGATCTACTGCTCGGAGCACGCACACTCGAGCGTGGACAAGGCGGCGATCACGCTCGGCATCGGGGCCGCGAACGTGGTGCGATTGCCGGGCGACGACGCGTACCGGATGCGGGTGGACGCGCTCGAGGCCGCCATCGCGGCGGACCGCGCGCGCGGCTACCGGCCGATCGCGGTGGTGGCGACGGTGGGGACGACCTCGACGACGAGCGTGGACCCGGTGGACCGGATCGCGGCGGTGTGCGCGCGCGAGGGGCTGTGGCTGCACGTGGACGCGGCGTATGCGGGCGTGCTGGCGCTGGTGCCCGAGCACCGGCACCACTTCGCGGGGCTGGAGCACGCGGACTCGCTGGTGGTGAACGCGCACAAGTGGCTGTTCACGCCGATGGACTGCTCGGTGCTGTGGACGCGGCACCCGCAGCTGCTGAAGCGCGCGTTCAGCCTGACGCCCGCGTACCTCGAGACGGCGGAGCAGGACGTGGCGCTCTCGCAGAGCGACTACTCGTTCCAGCTCGGGCGGCGGTTCCGGGCGCTGAAGCTCTGGTTCGTGCTGCGCGCGTTCGGGCTGGAGGGGCTGCGGGAGCGGCTGCGGCACCACTGCGCGCTGGCGCGGCGGTTCGCCGGGTGGGTCGAAGCGGAGCCGGGGTGGCGGATGCTGGCGCCGGTGCCGATGTCGGTGGCGTGCTTCCGGCACGAGCCGGCGGGGATGACGGACGAGGCGGCGCTCGCGGCGCACAACGCACGGATCCTCGACCGGGTGAACGCGTCGGGGCAGGTGTTCCTCTCGCACACGAAGCTCGGGACGCGGTACGTCCTGCGGCTCGCGGTGGGGAACGTGCGGACGCGGGAGGCGCACGTGGCGCTGGCGTGGCGGCTGCTGCGGGAGGCGGCCGGCTGATCCCTCGGTGCTGATTCCGCGGTGCTGATCCCGCGGATGCGGGAGGCGGGCGACCGGCCCGCGGCGGCGGCCCCGGGGGATGCGAGAACGGCGGAGCGGCCCTGGGGCCGCTCCGCCGTCTCCGTGCCGTCCGCCCCGTGGGCGGCGACCGCGGCTACTTCCGGGTCGGGATCGCGTACTCCTCGGTCTTCGGCCGCTCGGGGAACTTGAACCAGCCGGACACCCAGAGCCGCAGCTCGTCCATGATCTCATAGACCGTCGGGATCACGAGGAGGGTGAGCAGCGTCGAGGTGATGGTGCCGCCGATGATGGCGCGGCCGAGGGGGGCGCGGAAGTCGGCGCCCTCGCCGATGCCGAGCGCGACGGGGATCATGCCGGCGATGAGCGCGAGCGTGGTCATCATGATCGGCCGCAGGCGCACGCGCCCCGCCTCGATGATGGCCGAGCGCCGGTCCATCCCCTGCTCCTGTCCCCATTTCGCGAAGTCGATGAGCAGGATGGCGTTCTTGGCCACGATGCCCATCAGCAGGATGACGCCGATCATCGACATGATGTTCAGCGTGTCGTTGGTGATGATGAGCGCGAGCACCACGCCGATGAGCGACAGCGGGAGCGAGATGAGGATCGCGATCGGCTCGAGGAACGAGCCGAACTGCATGACGAGGATCAGGTACATCAGCATCAGGGCGATGCCGAGCGCGGC
This sequence comes from Gemmatimonadaceae bacterium, assembly GCA_019694735.1. Classification (GTDB taxonomy): domain Bacteria; phylum Gemmatimonadota; class Gemmatimonadetes; order Gemmatimonadales; family Gemmatimonadaceae; genus Pseudogemmatithrix. The sequence goes on from JAIBBJ010000146.1 coordinate 27,553, forward strand.
GAGGATGTCGCCGAACACCTGCGCCTGGTCCTTGGCCTCGCCGCCGAACCCGGTCGTGACGCCGGCGGGGAGCTTGAGGGTGGCGACCTTCGCGACGAGGGCGCCGGTGATCTCGCCGAGCGAGTGGCCGCTGGCGACGTTGGCCTGCACGACGATGACGTTGTCGCGGTCGAGGTGGGAGATCTTCGCCGGGCCGAGGCCCTGCGACACGGTGGCGAGCTGGCCGAGGGGCATCATGCGGACGCCGCCGTTGGGGCCGCGCACCGCGATCGGGAGCCGCTCGATGTCGGCCACGCGCTGGCGGGACTCGGGGTGGAGCCGGACGCGGACCTTCCGGTTCTCGCCGGCGGGGTCCACCCAGTCGCCGGCGTCCATGCCGGCGAAGGCGGGCCGCAGCGACTGCGCGATCTCGCCGACGGTGATGCCGAGCGACCCGGCGAGGGCGCGGTTGAGCTCGATCGAGAGCTCGGGCTTCTGGCCCTTGGTGGAGAGCGAGACGTCCACCGCGCCGGGGATGCCCTTGAGCACCGCCATCACGGTGTCGGCGGCGGCCTGCAGCTGCCGCCCGTCGTTGCCGCGCAGCTCGTACTGCACCTGCTTGATCGCGCCGCCGAAGCCGTTGGTGTAGACGGCCACGGTCGCGCCGCCGATCCGCTTGACCTCCTCGCGGAGCATCGCGCCGAAGCGGTCCTGGGTGATGTCGCGGGTACGCTTGGGCGTCATGCGCACGTAGACGCTGGCGATGTCCACCGCGCCGAGCGCCTCCGACGGGTCCATGCCGCCGCCGGCGCCGATGGTGGTGAAGGTGTACTTCACCTCCGGGTGCGACCGGGCGAGGCGCGCGGCCTCCTCCGCCTTGAGCCGCGTGTACTCGAGGTTCGAGCCGGGCGGGGTCTCCACCTGGATCACGAACTCCGAGTTGTCGGTGACGGGGACGAAGCCGAAGCCGCCGATGGTCGCCTGCAGGGCGATCGCGCCGACCATCGACAGCGTGGCGAGACCGACCATCGCGAGCCGGTGGTCGAGCGCCCAGCCGACCACGCGCGTGTAGCGCTCGGCCTGCCGGTCGAACCAGCCGTTGAACACGACGAGCTTGCGGGAGAGCCAGCTGCGGTGCTCATGCGACTCGAGCTCGGGGTCCGGCCAGTAGGCGGAGAGCATCGGGTCGAGCGAGAACGAGACGAACAGCGACACCAGCACCGCGCAGGCGATGGTGAGCGCGAACGGCTTGAACCACTGGCCGGAGAGCCCGTACATGAACCCGATCGGCACGAACACCGCGACGATCGAGAAGGTGGTCGCGGCGACCGCGAGCCCGATCTCGTCGGTGCCCTCGTGCGCGGCCTTGAAGTGGTCCTTCCCCATCTCGACGTGCCGCACGATGTTCTCGCGCACCACGATCGCGTCGTCGATCAGGATGCCGATCGCGAGCGAGAGGCCGAGGAGCGACATCGTGTTGAGCGTGAAGCCGAACGCCCACACCGACACGAACGCGGCGAGCACCGAGATCGGCAGCGCGAGGCCGGTGATGACGGTCGAGCGCCACGAGTTGAGGAACACGAACACCACGAGCACGGTGAGGAGCGCGCCCTCGATCAGCGTGCTCTTCACGTTCGCCACCGAGGCGGTCACCCGCTCGCCGCGGTCCTGGATCACGTCGATCGTCGTGCCGGCGGGGAGGGTCGTGCGGATCCCCTCGACCGCCGCGAGGACCTTCTCGGCGACGTCGGTCGTCGAGTAGCCCTTCGCCTTCTTGATCATGATGCCGACGGCGTCCTTGCCGTTGTAGATCGCGGCCGTGCGCTGCTCGGCGGTGCCGTCGCGCGCGGTGGCGACCTCGCCGAGGCGGATCGCGCGGCCGTTGCGCTGCGCGACCACGAGGCGCAGGAAGTCCTCCGGCGTCTCGAGCTTGCCCTTGAGGCGGATCGCGCGCTCGTCGATCGCGCCGTTGATCCGGCCGACCGGCACCGCGAGGTTCTGCGACATCAGCGCGCCGACGACCTCGGCGACCGTGACGCCGGCCGCCTCCATCGCCTGCGGGCGGATCTCGACGGTGAGCTCGCGCTCCACGCCGCCCACCACGACCGCCTCGGCCACGCCGGGGATCGAGCGCAGTACGCGCGTGAGCTCGGGGTCGGCGATGCGCGTGAGGGCCGGCGCGTCGAGCGTGCTCGAGTTGAGCGAGAGCTGGACGATCGGCTGGTCCGCGGGGTCGAACCGCGTGAGCACCGGCTCCTTCATCTCGGCCGGGAGCTCCGAGCGGATGCCGCTGATCTTGTCGCGGATGTCCTGCGAGGCCTGCTGCAGGTCCTTCTCGAAGACGAAGTAGACGGTGACGTTGGCGAAGCCGTCCTGGGCCGCGCCCATGATGCGGTCCACGCCGGAGATGCCGCTGACGGCCTCCTCGACGCGGTCGAGCACCTCGCGCTCCACGACGTCCGGCGAGGCGCCGGGATAGGGGATCGCGACGTTGATGATCGGCTGCTGGACGTCCGGGAACTCGTCGGTCTCGAGCTGCCCGAGCGCGAACAGGCCGAAGACGACCAGGGCCACCATCGAGACGATGGTGATCAGCGGCCGCTTGATGGCGAAGTCGGAGATGAACACGGCGCAGGGAGGGCGGAAGGTGGGTGGCGGCGGGCCGGGATCAGGGCGTCCGCGGCGACGGCTGGTCGCTCGGCTGCGTCACCTTGAGCGGGGTGTTGGGGCTGATGCCGAGGGCAGGGCCGAGGAGCAGCGTGTCGCCGGCGGCGATGCCGCGCGTGACCTCGTAGCGCTCGGCGGCCTCGTCGCGCGCACCGAGCGTCACCTCGACCTTCTCGGTGCGGCCGCCCTTGAGGCGGAGCACCGTCGGCACGAGGCCGCGCTGGTCGATCGCGGTCTCGGGCACCGTGAGCGCCTCGCGCGAGTCGCTCGCGACGCGCCCCTCGGCGAAGAGCCCGGCGACGAGCTGGTTGCCGCCGTTCGGGATGCGCACGAAGAGCCGCACCTGGCGCGTCTGCGGGTCGGCGCTCGGGTTGATGCTCGAGATGCGGCCCTCGAAGGTGCGGCCCGGGTAGCCGGTCACCGCGAAGCGCACCGGGGCACCGAGGCGCACGGCCGAGAGCTGCTCGGCGGGCACGGCGGCCTCGAGGCGCATCGTGCCGGGGTCCACCACGCTCATCAGGGGCGACCCCGGCGCGACGACGTCGCCCGGGTTCACGAAGCGCTCGCTCACCACGCCGGCGTACGGCGCGAGCACGTTGGTGGCGTCGAGCTGCTTCTGCGCGCCGGCGAGCCGCGCCCGGGCGTCGTCGAGCATCGTGCGTGCGGTGAGGTCGCCGCGACGCGCGTTCTCGAGGTCGCGGTCGCTGATCGCGCCGGCCTTCGAGAGCGCCTCGGCGCGCGAGAGCTCGCGCGCCGCGATGTCGGCCGCGGTCTGCGCCGCGGTCACGCCCGAGCGCGCCGAGAGGTAGCTGTCGTTGATCGCGCGGTCGTCGATCTTCGCGAGCGACGTGCCCTCGGCGACGCGCGCGCCGGGGTCGTGGAAGACCTGCACGACCGAGCCCGCCACCTCGGCGCGGATCTGCGCCGTGCGCTCGGCGACGAGCGTGCCCGAGAGGATCGGGCCGCTCGAGAGCGTGGTCGTCGCGGCGATGGTCATCGCCTCCGGGCCGACCTGCACCGTGATCTCCTCGCCGGAAGCGGCGGCCGCATCCGACCGGCCGCAGGCGGCGAGCACGAGCGTGAGGGCCACCAGGCCGAACGACGGACGGGACATCGGGAACATCCTCAGGTGATGGAAGGGAGCATGGGTCATGGTCAGCGGCCTCCCGCGGCGAGGGGGAGGTCCTTCAGCAGCGCGAGGCGGAGCCGCGCGATCTCGAGGTCGCGCGCGGCGTTCACGCGCTGGAGCCGCGCCTGCTCGAGCTGCACGCGCACCTCGGTGAGCTCGAGCTGGGTGGAGATGCCTTCCTGGAAGCGCACCTCGGCGATCCGGTACGCCTGCGCCGCCTGCGCGTCGGTGCCGACGCTGGCGAGGTAGGCCGCCTGCGCCTGCTCGAACTGCGTGAGCGCGAGCAGCGCGTCGAGCGAGGCCCCCTCGCGCGCCTGCTGCAGCCGCTGCTGCGCCTCGGTGAGGTTCGCCTCGGCGACGAGCCGCTCGCCGCGCAGCCGCCCGCCGGTGAGCACCGGGAACGAGAGGCCGAGGGTCACGGTCCAGTTGGGGAAGTAGAGGTCGATCGCCGACGGGAGGAACGTCCCCTCGGGCGGGTACGCGAAGCGCTGGTACGTGGAGGTGAGCTGCACCGAGGGGAGGTGCGCCCGCCGCGCGGCGCGGAGGGCGAACTCGCTCGCGGTGAGCTGCGCCTCGGCCTGCCGCACCGTCGCGCGCGCGCCGGCGGTGGTGTCGGGCGTGATCGTGCGCTCGTCGGCGAGCTGCAGCGGGGCGAGCCCCGGCGCGGACACCGGCGCGCCGTCATCCCGGATCGGCGTCGTGAGCGTGAGCTCGCCCTGCAGCGGGAGGTCGAGGAGCTGCTTCAGCCGCAGGTACGCGGTGGTGCGCGCACCGCGCGCCTGGATCACGACCGGCCGCTGGTTGTCGCGCGCGACGCGGGCGCGGAGGAGGTCGAACTCGGAGGCCGAGCCGACCTCACGCCCGAGCTGCGTCTGCGTGAGCGCGCGCTCGGTGAGCACGAGCGAGCTCTCGGCGATCGCGAGGAAGCGGTCGGACGCGACGGCGTCGAAGTAGGCCTGGGCGGCGTCGAGCGCGGCCTGCGCACGCGCCGAGCCGAGGCCGATCTCCGCCGCCGTGCGTCCGGCGCGCGCGCCGGCGCGGGCCGCGGGGATCTTGCCCGCGGTATAGAGCGTCTGCGAGCCGGCGAGCGTGAAGGTGAAGGTGTTGGGCGCGGCGAAGATCTGCGAGATCGCGCCGAATCCGCCGGTCCCGCCCGTCGACCCGCCGGTGGTGTCGGGTGCGCTCGGGAAGCGCTCGGTGATCGCCTGGAACTGGTTCTGGATGGCGCGCTGGTAGCCGGCCGAGCCGTTCACCTGCGGGAGGCGCGCGGCGTCGGCCTGCGCCTGCTGGCCGCGGGCGCGGTCCACGCCGGCGATGGCGATCCGGACGCCCTCGCTCTTCTGCTCGGCGCGCTTGAGGGCATCGGCGAGGGAGAGGGTGGCGGGTGCGGGCGCCTGCTGCGCGGCGAGCCGCGGCGCGGCGGCCGGGAGCAGCAGGAGCAGCAGTGCGGCGACGGTGGCGCCGAGGGAGCGGAGGAAGAGTCGCACGTAGGTGGCGGGAGCCTGGTCCTCGGGAGGGAACATCTGCGGCATCATGTCACGGCCCATCGCGTCGGCGAAGAGCGCGCCCTGGAGCATCGCGGCGGCGGCCTTCGCGTCGGTGGCTGAGGGGATGAAGCGGTGCTGGGCGAGCCGCTCGACGTATCCCGAGAGGTCGCGGTGGGTGTTCTCCGGGTGCTCCATGGTGGGCTCCGCGCACTCGGGGCGCTCGTGCATCTCCGCCATCGCGGTGCGGAGCATCCCGCGGTGGAGGAGGAGGAACTCGTGGTCGGCCTTGGCCCAGGCGGTGAGCTCGGCGCTGGGATCGCGCGGCACGTCCGGGAGCGGCGCGACGCCGAGCGCGGCGGCGCGGGCGCGGACCGCCTCGGCGATGAGCGAGGCCTTGTCGCCGAAGAGGCGGAAGAGGGTGACCTCGTTCACGCCGGCCACCTCGGCGATGCGCCGGGTGGTCGCGCCGCGGAATCCGGATTCGGACCAGACGCGGGCGGCGGCTTCGAGGATCTGCTGGCGGGTGGGTTCGGTCATGGAGCTTGTGAAGTCGTTCACGATGCAAGTGCCTGCTTGCTCGCAAGCAAGCGAACGCTTGCACACAACGCAACGGTTCCCGTGGGGGTTTCAGGAGCGACCGGGGGCTGGTCGCTGGATGTGGACTGGACCAGGAGGCCGTAAATTCGGCATCTGTTCGGTCGTGTCAAGGATTCGACCGTATTCCGAGGCAGTTCTAATAGGAGTGCGACGGGAACCTTGCCGACCGGACGCTGATTGCGCGTATTCCCGTGGGGCGCCGCCGAGGCGCCGCCCCGGCCCAATCCGAGGGATCCGATGACCAAGCAGAAGCCGCAGGACCCGGCGCTCGTCGAGAAGCTCACGCCGATCCAGTACCAGGTCACGCAGTGCAGCGCGACCGAGCCGCCGTTCCGCAACGAGTTCTGGGACCACCATGAGCCGGGCATCTACGTGGACGTGGTGTCGGGCGAGCCGCTCTTCTCGTCGCGCGACAAGTTCGACTCCGGCACCGGCTGGCCGTCGTTCACCAAGCCGATCGTGCAGGAGAACGTGACCGAGCACCGCGACGTCTCGCACTTCATGGTGCGCACGGAGGTGCGCTCGGCGGGCGGCGACTCGCACCTCGGCCATGTGTTCGACGACGGCCCGGGCCCGATGGGGCTGCGCTACTGCATCAACTCGGCGTCGCTGCGCTTCATCCCGGTGGCGCGGCTCGAGGCGGAGGGCTACGGCCGCTTCCTGCCGCTGTTCGAGACGCCGGAGGGGACGTGACCGTGACGACCGAACTCGCCACGCTCGCCGGCGGCTGCTTCTGGTGCCTCGAGGCGGTGTACCTCGAGCTGCGCGGCGTGCACGGCGTGAAGAGCGGCTACGCGGGCGGCCATGTGGCGCATCCGACGTACGAGCAGGTCTGCGGCAAGCAGACCGGGCACGCCGAGGTGGTGCAGGTCACGTTCGATCCCGCCGTGATCACGTACCGCGAGCTGCTCGAGGTGTTCTTCACGATCCACGACCCGACGACCAGGGACCGGCAGGGGAACGACGTGGGACCGCAGTACCGCTCGGCGGTGTTCTTCCATTCGCCGGAACAGGAGACGGTGGCCCGCGAGGCGCTGGCCGCGGCACAGGCGCACTGGCCAGCGCCGATCGTGACCGAGGTGCGGCC
>JAIBBJ010000050.1 GCA_019694735.1 Gemmatimonadaceae bacterium
CGCGGCGCATCCGCAGCACGCCGATCCGCATCCCGCGCAGCGCGTCGCGGCGCAGGCCGGCGGTGTAGGTGCGCGGCACCTGCCCGACGCTGTACGCCGTCACGGGGTCGTTCGGGTCGTAGCCGGCGATCACGTCGAGCACACGCGCCGCGTCGGCGACGGTGCGCGTCATCGGGCCCATCGTGTCCTGCGTCGGGTTGGCCGGCAGCATGCCGAAGCGGCTCACGAGCGGCACCGTCGGCCGCAGCCCCACCAGCGCGTGCACCGCGGCCGGGCCGCGGATGGACCCGCTGGTGTCCTCGCCGAGCGCGACGAGGCCGAAGTTCGCCGCCGCGGCGGCGCCGGAGCCGCCCGAGGAGCCGCTCGGGTTGCGGCGCGGGTCGTACGCGTTGTGGATGATGCCCGCGGCCGAGCTGAGGTAGCGCGACGCGAACTCGCCCATCGTCGTCTTGGCGAGGATGATCGCGCCGGCCGCCTCGAGGCGCTGCACCGACGTGGCATCGCGCTGCGGCACAAAGTCCTTGAACAGCGCCGACCCGTACGTCGTCGGCATGTCCTTCGTCTCGATCTGGTCCTTGATGAGGACCGGCACGCAGTGCAGCGGCCCACGCGGTCGCTTCGCGCGCACCACGGCGTCCAGCGAGTCCGCCTCCGCCAGCGCGCGCGGATTGATGTTCTGGATGGCGTTGAGCGCCGGCCCCCGCTGGTCGTAGGCCGCGATGCGGTCGAGGTACGCCTGCACCAGCTGGCGGCAGGTGAGCGTCCCGGCCTCGAAGGCCGCCTGCACCGACGGGATGGTGGCTTCCATCACGTCGAACTGCTGGGCGCGGAGGGTCGCGGGCAGGAGCGCCGCGCCGGCGGCGATGAGGCGGAGTCGGATCTTCGGCATCGGGAGAACGTATGCCCGCCGCTCCGCCGCGGATAGCGGGACGCCGCCGGAGCACCGGCCCGCAGGGGCGGGTGGGGGCGGGCCGCCCGGCGTCGTGTCAGCCCGGCGGCCGTTGCGCCGCCGGCGGCGCCGGCGGCGCCGCGCGTTCCGCCTCGCGGCGCTTCGCGTCATGGAGCGCCCACCCCTCGAAGAGCACCTCCGAGAGGAGGAGGAGCAGGACGATCCAGTGCCCGTGCTTCGACATCCACGCGATGAACGGCGGGAGGCCGCCCGCCGGGCGCGGCGTCTCGGGCGTCCCGCCCGACGGAACGGCACCGTCGCTCACGCGTCCTCCGCGGGCGCCGCCGGCATCGGATACGGCTTCACGTGGCCCGCGTACACCGTGTGCGCGCCCATCGCGCGCAGGCGGTCCCAGCTCGCGCGCACCACCGCGGGGTCCTCCTCGCCGACCATCCGCTCCAGCGTCAGGTCGCCGATGAAGCACTCGCCGCTGTCGAGCACCAGCGACACGCTGTCGGGCGAGTGGCCGGGCGTCGGGACGATCTCCCCCGCGATGCCGAGCGCCGCGAGCCGCGTCCGCGACTCGGCGCAGGTGAGGACGGTGTTCCCTTCCGGCACGATCTCCGTGTAGCGATCGGTGGGCTTGGTGTGGCGCTTCATGAGCGGGATCGCCTCCACCTGCTCGGCCAGCACCCAGAGCGGCATCCCGCGCTGCTTGAGGTCCTGCGCGGCCCCGGCGTGGTCGATGTGGTAGTGCGTGGCGACGCCGGCACGGATCTCGGCGAGCGGGATGTCGGCCCGCGCGAGCTCCTTCAGCAGCGCGTCCACCATGCCCGGCCAGCCGAGGTCCACGAGGAGCCGGGCACGGCCGTTCGAGATGACCCAGTAGTTGGTGGAGCGGTGGCCGACGTTGACGATGGTCTGCGGCACGGGTGCCTCGCGGGATGCCGAATTGTCGCGGCGCGCGGTGCCGCCGTCTAGGCGACCCGGCGCGCGCGGTCCATCTTTCCCGCGATGCGCATGCTCCGGCGCTCCCTCCGACGCGCGGCCGTCGCCGCGGCCCTCGCGCTCCCACCACTCGCCGCGTGCGGCGGCGACGGGGGCGGCCGCGTCGTCGGTCCGCCCTTGTACGCGCCGATCCTCATCGGCGGCGACATCTCGGCGGTCACGCGTCTGGAGCAGGCGGGGGCGGTGTACCGGCAGGGCGCGGGCACCGTGGACGCCATCACGGCGCTCCGCACCGCCGGCAGCAACATCTTCCGGCTCCGCCTGTTCGTCGCCCCCGACGGCAGCGAGGTGCAGGTGAACGACCTCGCCTACACCATCGCCCTCGCGCAGCGCGTGAAGGCGTCGGGCGCGGCGCTGATGCTCGACTTCCACTACTCCGACACCTGGGCCGACCCGGGCAAGCAGTACGTACCGGCGGCCTGGGCGGCGCTGGGGATCGATTCGCTCGAGGCGACGCTGCAGCGCTACACGGCGGCCGTGCTCGACACGATGCGCGCGAACGGCGTGCTCCCGCGCTACGTGCAGGTGGGGAACGAGGTCGACAACGGCCTCTGCTGGCCGCTCGGACGCATCAATGCGCCCGGATCCGACGATGCGGCGGCCTACCAACGGTTCGGCCGGCTGCTGCGCGCGGGGGTGCGCGGCGTCCGCGCGGCGACGACCGCGGCGGACTCGGTGCGCATCATCATGCACTACTCCTCCGGCGCGACCCCGGGTGCGGTGCAGTGGTTCTACGACCTGCTCGGCGCGCAGGCGGTGGACTACGACGTCATCGGGCTCAGCTACTACCCGTGGTGGCACGGCCGGATGAGTGGACTGCAGCAGGCGATGACGCTCGCCGCGACCCGCTACGGCAAGCCGATCATGGTGGTCGAGACCGCGTACCCGTGGCGCGCGGGGTGGGCGCCGTCGGGCCGGATCGCCGACGCGATGCAGTGGCCGGAGACCGCCGAGGGACAGTCGGCGTTCGTGCGCGATCTCATCGCGAGCGTGCGGGCGGTGCCGAACGGGCTCGGCCAGGGGATCCTGTGGTGGTATCCCGAGGCGGTGGACGTCCCCGGCTTCCCCGTCTGGGGCGGCGGCACGCTCGCGCTGTTCGACGCGACCGGCTATCCGCTGCCGGCCGCGTCGCTCTTCCGGTTCGAGACGGGCGCGCCCTGAGGGCGCACCCCGGCCTCACGGCGTCGGCTTCGCCCGCGCCTCCCAGCGCGCCGTGAGCGCGCGCCACGCCGCGAGGCGCTCCTGCACCGCCGCGAGCACCGAGGCGGTGGGCGGGTTGTCGCTCTCCTGGAGCGCGTCGAGCACGCGCAGGTGGCCAGCCGCGATCCCTGCGAACCCTTGGGGACCGGCGAGGTCCGCGAGGCCGGCGGCTCGCGCCTCGGCGCCGAGTCGCGCGGCCGCCAGCACCTGGTCGTAGAGGGCGACGGAGAGGTCGTGCTGCTGCTGCAGCGTCGCGCGCGGCGTGCGGACGCGCGGGTCCATGCGCACGGCGAACGTCCGCTGCTGCGCCGCGCCGTCCACCGTGAGCCGCACCGTGTACGTGCCGGGCATCACCCACGGACCCTCGGGCTCGCACTTGGTGTTGAACGGCGTCGCCGAGATCGGGAGCGAGCACTCGGTGGTGGGGCGGGCGTAGTGGAGGTCCCACGTGAAGCGGTGGAGCCCGGCGCGCGCCGACGGCGCCTGCGCGGGGCGGAACCAGTACCACGGCGCATTGTCCTCGTCGCGCGGGGCGGGCGTCGGGTCGTCGCTCGCGAAGGTGCGGAGCACGCGGCCGCGCGCGTCGAGCAGCTCGAGCGTGACCCGCTGCGCGTCACGCGCGAGGAAGTAGTCGATCACCGCGCCGTCGGGCGGGTTCTCGGCCCGGGGCTCGTCGGGCGGCACCGGGGTGTCGGTGTACATCGAGTAGCGGACGCGCGTCGCGGTCGCCGGCGCGAACAGCGTCGCCGCCTCGGTGGCGGTGCGCGCGTCCCATTGCCGCAGCGCCGACACGTCGTCGAGGATCCAGAAGCCCCGGCCGTGCGTCGCGACCGCGAGGTCGGCGTCCTTCACGATGAGGTCGCGGATGGAGATCGCCGGCATGTTGAGCCGCAGGGGATGCCAGTGGTCGCCGTCATCGAGCGAGAACCAGGCCTGCGTCTCGGTGCCGGCGTAGAGCAGGCCGCGCCGCACCGGGTCCTCGCGGATCACGTTCGTCGGCGCGTCGGGGGCGAGGCCCGCCGTGATCTCGGTCCACGTGCGGCCGCCGTCGCGCGTGCGGAAGAGGTGCGGCCGCAGGTCGTCGAGCCGGAAGGTGTTCACCGCGGCGTACGCGGTGTTCGCGTCGAAGTGCGACGCGTCCATGATGGACACCTTCCACCATGGCCCGAGCGCCGGCGGCGTGACGTCGCGCCACGTCCGGCCGCCGTCGCGGGTGACGTGGATGAGGCCGTCGTCGGTGCCCGCCCAGACCGTGTTCGAGTCCACCGGGCTCGGCGCGATGGTGTAGACGACGCCGCGGCGCGTCGGCTGCGCGGTGCGCTGGTCGCGGTAGGTCCCGACGCTCGCCGGCACGGCCCACGTGGGGCGCGACAGGTCGTCGCTGAGCCGCGTCCAGGTGCGGCCGCCGTTCACCGTCTGCCAGACGACGTTGGTGCCGTAGTAGAGCTTCCGCGGGTTGGTCGGCGAGAAGAGGATCGGCATCGTGCGGATGCCGCGGAAGTGGTCCGGACCGCCGGCGGCGGCGCCGCGTCCCCGCCCCGCATTGGGGCTGACGTTCTGCACCTGCCCCGTCCGGCGGTCGAACCGCGAGACGGTGCCTCCATAATAGATGTCGGGATCGAGCGGGTCCGGTGCGACGTAGCTGTACTCGCTCGCGCCCACCGGACGCCAGTCGCGGTAGGTGATGCTCCCGTCGTTGCCGCGACTCGATACGCATGCCGACCCCGACTCCTGCTGCCCGCCGCAGAGCCGGTAGGGCCACGCGTGGTCGGCCGTGACGTGGTAGAACTGCGCCGTGGGCTGGTTGTACCACGAGCTCCACGTCTCCCCGCCGTTGACCGTGATGATCGCGCCCTGGTCGGCGACCATGAGCATCACGTCCGGGTTCGTGGGGTTGATCCAGAGCCGCTGGTAGTCGTCGCCGCCGGGCGCGCCGCGGAACGAGCGCCAGGTGCGGCCGCCGTCGGTGCTCTTCCACGCGACGACGTTCATCGAGTACACGGTGTTCGGGTCGCGCGGATCCACGGTGAGCGCGGCGAAGTCGTCGCCGCGGCTGAAGATCCGCTGGTCGGCGGTCACGCGCGTCCAGGTGGCGCCGGCGTCGCCCGAGCGGTAGACGCCGCTCCGCTCGCCCGCCGTGGCCGTGATGTAGAGGACGCGCGGGTCGCTCGGGCTGATGCCGATGCCGATGCGGCCGAGCCCGTCGGCCGTCGTCGGCAGGCCGCCCGCCAGCTGCGTCCAGGTGGTGCCGCCGTCGGTGCTCTTGAAGAGTCCGGAGTTGGGGCCGCTCCAGGCCGCGTTCTCCCACGGCCCCTGCCGCGCCTGCCAGAGTACCGCGTAGACGGTGTTCGGGTCGCCGGGCGCGAGGAGCACGTCGGCGCCGCCGGTGTTCTCGTCCTTGTACAGCACCCGGTCCCACGTGCGCCCGCCGTTCGATGACCGATAGATGCCGCGCTCGGTGTTGGGCCCGTAGGGATGGCCGAGCACGGCGACGAACAGCCGCTCGGGATCGCGCGGGTCGATGGCGATGCGCGGGATCTGCTGGCCGTCACGCAGGCCGAGGTGCCGCCAGGTGCGCCCGGCATCGTCGGAGCGGTACATCCCGTCACCGGTGGAGAGGTCGGGGCGCTGCAGCCCCTCGCCGCTGCCGATGTACACGATGTTCGGGTCCGATGGCGCCACCTCCACCGCCCCGATCGAGCCGGTGGGCAGGGCATCGGTGAGCGGCGACCAGGTCCGGCCGTAGTCGTTCGTGCGCCACGCACCCCCGTTGGTCACCGCCATATAGAAGACGTTCGGCTGCTGCGGTACGCCGGTGGCGCTCTTGGTGCGCCCAGCGCGGAACGGCCCGATGTGCCGCCAGCGGGGGCCCTGGATCGCGCCGTCGGGGAAGGTCGCCTGCGCCGCGAGGGGGGCGAGTGACGGGAGGAGCGCGGCGGCCCAGGCGAGGGCGAGCCGATGGAGGCGGGATGGGAGGGGCATGGCGGTCAATCTTCACCCGCCAGCGGCGGTGTCCAGTTCGCGGGAGGCCCGTCGCCCAGAATGTGGACAGGACCTCAACAATGGGAGGAACCCGAAGGGTCACCGGTAAAGGTTTTGCCGTAAGGCCGATACTGCGGCTATGCACGCCTCCACCCGCATCGCCCTCCTCGGCCTTCTCGCGCTGCCCGCCGCGACCCGCGCGCAGGACTGCCCCCTCCCGGCCACGATCGCCGCCGACCGCCCCGGGAACCTCACCGGTCCGATCGTGCTGGCCGCGGGCCACCTGCAGGCCGAGACCGGCTGGTCGCGGTCGCGCGCGGCCGGCACGCAGGTGGACGCGGTCGGCACGACGCTGGTGCGGCTCGGACTGGGCTGCGGTGCTGAACTGCGCCTCGGATTCGGTGGGTTGACCCGCACGGCCGCGGTCGGCGCGGCGGCGGCGAGCGCGACGTACGCACCTGCGGATGCCTGGATGGGCACCAAGCTGCGGGTCCTCCGCGGCGCGGCGACGCGACCGCACGTGGCCCTGATCCTCGGATCGCTGATCCCCACCCACAGCGCCGTCTCCCACGCGCGACCCGAACCGGAGGCGGCGCTGTCGGCCGCATGGGAACTGCCGCACGGCCAGGCGCTCGTCGCCTACGGCGGGCTCGCCGGCCGGTGGGTCGCCGACCACGCCGTCGGGGAGCAGCTCCGCGGCGCGTCGTGGGCCTTCGCCATCGGCCCGGTCGGCAGCTTCCTCGAGTACTCGGAGTTCGCCCGCGCCGACGCCACCGCGCGCTACGTCGGCACCGGGCTCACCGTCCTCCCGCGCGCGAGCGTGCAGCTCGACGCGTCCCTCCTCGTCCCGCTTCCGCGGGCGGGGGCCGATCCGATCCTCGGGCTCGGCCTTTCTCGTCGCTGGTGAACTCCAACGTACCAGGCACCATGAACCA
>JAIBBJ010000142.1 GCA_019694735.1 Gemmatimonadaceae bacterium
AGCGCCCATCGTCGGTGCGCAGCAGCTGCGCACCGAGGAAGAGTCCCGTCTGCAGGACGTCGGGGATGTGGCGCTCGCGCATGTACACCTCGTATCGCCCGCGCAGGTCGTCCCGCACGGCGGCGGTCACTTCGTACGTGATCACCCGGCTCCTCCGATCGTGGGGCCCCGGCCCCCTCCCTGTCGGTACGGACCGGGGGCGCTCCATGTTCCACGGACCCGGAAGGTCGCCGTCCTCCCGTCCTCCGCGCCACCCCGATGCCCACGCTCCCCGCCCCGCCCGCCACCGTCCGCACCCCCGACGGCCTCGATCTCGTCGTGCGGCACTGGCCCGCGCCGGGCACGCCGCGCGGACGCCTCCTCATCGTGCACGGACTCGGCGAGCACATCGGACGGTACGCCCACGTCGCCGCCCACCTCGGCGGCCGCGGATGGGACGTCGTCGGCTACGACCTGCGGGGACACGGCCGCTCCCCCGGCCGGCGCGGCACGGTGCCCACCGAACGGGCGCACCTCGACGACCTCGCCGCGGTGCACGACGCCGTGCGGCCCGGCGACGGCGTGCCCTTCGTGCTCCTCGGCCACTCCATGGGCGGGCTCGTCGCCGCCCGGTTCGTCGCCGAGGCCGTCAGGCCGGTGCCGGCGCTCGTCCTGAGTTCGCCCGCCCTCGATGCGGCGCTCACGCCGCTGCAGCGGCTGCAGCTCGCCATCGGCGCTGCGGTGCTGCCCGACCTGCCGATGGGGAACCAGTTGGCGGTGGACTTCCTCTCGCACGATCCCGTCGTCGTACAGCGGTATCGGGACGACCCGCTGGTGCACGACCGGATCTCCGCCCGGCTCGCGCGTGCGATCCTCGATGGCGGGCGCATAGTGCGGGCGCGGGCCGCGCACTGGTCCGTGCCCACCCTGCTCCTCTGGGCAGGGGACGACCACCTCGTCTCGCCCGCAGGCAGCGCCGCCTTCGCGGCCGCGGCGCCGGCGACGGTGCTCACCGCCCACTGCTTCGCCGGCCTCTACCATGAGATCCTGAACGAGCGCGACGCGGGGCCGGTGTACGCTGCGCTCGACGCCTGGCTCGACCCACGGCGTGCCCCTTGAGCGCGACCGCGAGCGCGACCGCGAGCGCGCCCGTGCGACTCGCCCCGCGTGCTGCGCGCGACGAAGGGTGGAGCTACGCCGCGGGGCCGTCGGTCGGCGCGAACCGCACCGCGAGCCATCCCGCGAACGGGATCCCGAACACCGCGGCGAACGTCATCCAGAACGGATGTGGGATGCGCATCAGGTTCGAGAGCGTCGCCGCGAACAGGATGCCGGCGATCGCGTAGGCGTGCAGCGGCCGATTGTGCTCGGCGATGCGCGTCGCCACCAGTCCGCCGGCGAACGGCCCGAGCAGCCAGCCGAGCGCGACGACGAGGAGCGCGCCGGTCGGCGCCGCCGCCGCGTGCGCCCGCAGCATCTCGGCGTTCGTCAGGTCGAATCCCTCCGGCACGGGATGCAGCCGCCCGGCGACCAGGTCGCACATGGAGCCGACGGTCAGGGCGATGACCATGCCGCCGATGACGGCGATGAACGAGCGCATGGCGGGCGGCACGACGGCTCCGGTGGGGGGAGCGGGAAAGCTAGCGGGCGCCGCCGCCGAGCGCCCGCCAGAGTGCCCGCCGGAGCGCCCCGATCGCCTGCCGGAGGGTCGGCCGCGCGATCTGCGCCGCGAGGCGCGCCCGGTCGGCCTCGAGCCACGACACCTTGGCCTCGAACGCCTCCGGATGGACCAGGTCGCGCGGCACCGGCTGCGGGAGCGCGCTGAACGTCGCGTGGTGCGCCGACGACCGCGCGACGTACACGACCGCGTTCTGGCGGTACCACCATGCCACGCGCACATCGTCCCACACCGCGCCGCGCACCACGTCGAAGGCGTCGAACCCGTGCGCGTCGAACCGGGCCGCCCAGCGCGAGGTCCGCTCCTCGTTCACGTGCTCCGTCCCGCCCTGATGGGGCACGGCGGCGGAGAAGAGGACGACGTCCCCCGCCCGGCAGAGGTCGGCGACGAACCCGTCGGCGCGCGCGGCCGGCAGATGCTCGGCGACCTCCACCGAGATCACGAGGTCGTGCCGCCCGTGGTCGGGCAGCGGCGCCGCCAGGTCGGTGGGATGGAACGCGATGCGCGGCGACCGGAGCGCCGCGGTGTCCACCCACGGTCCGTCGAGCCCGGTGAGCTGCGTGGCGCCCAGCCGCGCGGCCTCCGCGAGCCACGCTCCCTGCCCGCACCCCACATCGAGCACGCGCGTCGGGCGCAGCGGGCCACAGACGAGCGGCAGCACCACGGCGGCGGCGCGCGCCGACCCCTCGACCTGGTCGGCGTAGAAGCCCGCGTCGTACCGGGTGGTGTCGGGTCCGCCGCTCATGCGCTCAGCGCCGGACGCGCGCCACGACCGGCCCGTCGAGTGCGCCCACGTAGAGCCACTCGCCGACGGGCTGCACGTCGGTGGTCTTGGGATAGCGTCCCGTCGGATCCTGCCGGTCGTCGAGCACGCGGCCCGATGCGTCGAGATGCACGATGTGCCCGTACGCCTGCGCCCGCGGCCGCACCGCCCGCGGGATCCGCAGCAGCGCCCGACGCAGCGCCGGCGACCCCGAGAGCCGGTCGAGCAGCGCATTGCGCGGCGCGAACAGGGCGAGCCAGTACGTCCCGTCGTCGTCGCGCGTGATGTTGTCGGGGAAGCCGGGGAGCGCCTCGAGCACCGGCACGAGCGTCCCGCGCCCGGGCCCCTGCACCGCGATGCGCACCACGCGATACCGCCCGGTCTCCGCGAGGAGCACCGCGCTGTCGCCGGGGAGCATCGCGATCCCGTTGGCGAACTGGAGGCCATCGCGCACGATGCGCGCGCGACGCGTGGCGGGATCCCACTCGACCAACCGCCCGTGCCCGCCGTGCTCCACGATGTCGAGCAGGCTCGCATCCTCCGTCGCGTGCGCCCGTGCCCACGCCCCGAACTTGGTCGAGGCGTCCGAGGCGTACACGCGGCCATCGGTGGCCACGGCGATGTCGTCGGTCAGCATCAGTGGGGTGCCGTCGGCGGAGTCGGCGAGCACGGTGACGGTACCGAGCGTGTCGAGCGCGAGGATGCCGCGCGCGCCGTCCGCGACGTACAGCGTGCCGTCGGCGCCGAAGGCGAGGCCGAGCGGGCGCCCGCCGGTGCGGGCCCAGACCGTCGGCGCCGCCGGTACCGCGGAGCCGGCGGCGGCGGCCGAGTCGAGGCGGAGGATCGCGCCCTCACGCGTCGAGACGTAGACGCGGCCGTGCGCATCGCGCGCCACGGATTCGGGGCCGCTGAACCCGCCCAGCGGGACGAGCTCGAGGCCGGCGAGCAGCGAGTCGCTCGCGAAGACCCCGGTGTGGCCGGGGTCCGGCGGGGCCTCCCACGCCACCGGCGTGACCGGCACCGGCGCGAGGGCGAGCCACGCGACGAGCGCGAGGAGGAGCGCGGCGGGAATGAGGAGGAGGCGTCGCACGCGGGGAATCTCGGCGCGGCGGGCGGCGGACGCGAGGGTGCGCCACTGTCGGCCCCTTCCCCGCCCGCGCAATTTCCGGGCTTCGCCGCCCCCACCGCCGGAGCAGAACGTGGACCGCAGTTCCCGCACGCCTCCCCGCGCCACGCCGCGCCCCGAGGCCGACCAGCTCGCCTCGCAGGTCGTGCGCCTGGGCCCGGCCGAGGCCGCCGACCACCTCGAGCGCTTCGACGACGACCTCGTCGCCGAGGTGCTGCAGCGGATCAACCCGAGCGTGGCGGGCGACATCATCCCGGAGCTGGAGCCCGACCGCCGCAGCTCGGTGTTCACCCACGCGCCGCACGCGGTGACGCAGCAGTGGTCGCGGAACCTGACCTACGCCGAGGACTCGATCGGCCGGCTGATGGAACCGGTCCCGGCCGTCTTCCGGCCCGACGAGACGGTGCGCGCCGCGACCCAGCGCGTGCGGCAGGTCGGCAAGGAGGTGATGCTCACCTACTGCTTCGTGGTGGAGGCCGGGGGCCGCCTCGTCGGCGTCGCCACCATGCGCGACCTGCTCGTGGCGGAGGACGAGGACGTCACACTCGAGTCGGTGATGATCCGTGAGGTCTTCGCGCTGCATCCCGAGACGCCGCTCGGCGACGCCATGAAGCTGGTCGTGCACCGGCACTACCCGGTCTACCCCGTGGTGGACGGCACGGGCGCGCTGATCGGGCAGGTGCGGGGCAGCGCGATGTTCGAGGAGCAGGCGGTCGAGATCTCGGCGCAGCCCGGCCGCATGGTCGGTGTCGCGGAGGAGGAGCGCCTGCTGACGCCCTGGGCGCGGAGCCTGCGCTTCCGGCATCCGTGGCTGCAGCTCAACCTGCTGACGGCGTTCATCGCGGCGGGCGTGGTCGGCGTGTTCCAGGACACGCTCGACCGCATGGTGATCCTCGCGCTCTTCCTGCCCGTCCTCGCCGGCCAGTCGGGCAACACCGGCTGCCAGGCGCTCGCCGTCACGCTGCGCGGCCTCACGCTCGGCGAGCTCAAGGCCGGCGCGGAGCGCGCACTCGTCGCGAAGGAGGCGCTCCTCGGCCTCCTCAATGGCGCGCTCGTCGGCGTCACCGCGGGCGCCGGGATGTTCGTGGTCGCGACGGTGCAGCACCAGGCGAACCCGCTCGCGCTGTCGGGCATCGTCGCGCTGGCGATGACCGGGAGTTGCATCGTCAGCGGCATCGCTGGCGCGCTCATCCCGCTCACGCTGCGCCGCATCGGCGCGGACCCCGCGACCGCCTCCAGCATCTTCCTCACGACCGCCACCGACGTCGCCTCGATGGGGATGTTCCTCGGCCTCGCGACCCTCCTCCTGCGCTGAGGACCCGCCGGCCGCCGGCGGCGCTGCTCAGGGCGCCGGGGCCCGGCGGGCGTCGACGCGTGGCTTGAGCGCGCGGGCGCGCGCGTCGGCCGCCGGCGCGAGTTCCACGTAGCGCGCGAAGGCCTCGAGCGCGAGGTCGGGTCGTCCCTGCTTCTCGCGCAGCCGGCCGAGCAGGTCGTGCGGCGCCGGCCACCACGGCTCCCGGACGATCGCGGCCTGCACCTCGCGCTCAGCCTCGTCGAAGCGGTTGAGGTCGAGCAGCACCTGCGCGTACCACTGGTGGAGCACGCCGTCGTCCGGTGCGAGCTGCACGGCGAGCGCGTACTCGTCGGCGGCCTGCGCGTTGTTGCGCTGGATGCGCGACAGCGCCGCGAGGCCGGCGTTCGCATACGCGAAGGCCGCATCCTCGACCAGCGCCTCCTGGAACGCCGTGCGTGCCGCCGCGTGGTCGCGGAGCTGCGTGTGCAGCATCCCGATCATGTAGAGCAGGAAGTGCTTCGACCGGTAGAAGCGCAGGGCCCCGCGCTCGTCCTCCGCGCGCAGCTCGTCCACGAGCGTGCGGATGTCGGCGAGCGCCTGGCGGTAGTCGCCCATCGCGACGTACGCGATCGCGCGGTCGAACCGCCGCCAGCGCACGTCGCCGCGCCCGCGCTCGATCGCGCGCGTGAGCAGGTCGATCGCGCGCGGGAACTCCCCGTTCGAGTAGGCGATCCAGGCCCGGGTGTCGCGGTCGTCCGCGAAGCTGCCCGGCATCCGGTCGAAGATCAGGATCTCGAGACCGCGATGCACGAACGGATTCCGCATCAGCGCGCGCAGGCGCATCGAGTCCGCCGCGAGGATGTCGGGGCGGCGCAGGATGGACTCGTCGCCACGGAAGTAGGCGCCCACGTCCTCGGGCTTCGCCTTCGCGAAGAAGGCCGCGTAGCGGGCGAAGTACGGCTCGGCCCGCGTGGGATCGAAGCGATTGGCCCAGGTGAACGCCTCATACGCGCCAGCGGGCGTCTGCCGGAAGATCCGCACGCCGAGGTCGAAGTAGGGCTCCCAGTGCCGAGGGTCGGAGCCCGCGGGGAGCGGCGGACGCGGTGGGTCGTCCTGGGCGGCCACCGGCACCGTGCATACGGCAGTGCAGACGGCCCCCACGAGCAGCGCCGCCGCGAGGAGCCGCGGCACGCCGCCATGTGCGGAGCGGGGGGCGCGCCCACTGCCGGCGCGGGACTCCAGCCATCGCGGCATCCGTCTCCTCCGTCGCGCGCTCAGCGCGGGGTCGGCCGCAGGCGCAGCACGCGGCCCTGTGGGTCGTCGGTCGTCACGTACACCAGCCCGTCCGGGCCCACGGCGACATCGCGGATGCGCTGCCGCAGCTCACCGAGGTAGCGCTCCTCGCGCACCACCGCGCCCGCGCGCAGTTCCAGCCGCACGAGCCCGCCGGGATTCATCGAGGCGATCAGCAGGCTGCCGTCCCAGCCCGGGAACGCGGTTCCGGCGTAGAACGCGATCCCCGAGGGCGCGATCACCGGATCCCAGTAGTAGACGGGTTGCTCCATCCCCGGCTTCGCCGTGCCCTCGCCGATCGCCGCCCCCGAGTAGTCACGCCCGTATGTGATGACGGGCCAGCCGTAGTTCTTGCCGGGCTCGGGGTGATTGAGTTCGTCACCGCCGCGGGCCCCGTGCTCGATGGTCCACAGCCGGCCCTCCGCGTCGAGGGCGGCGCCCTGCGAGTTGCGGTGGCCGTACGAGTAGATCTCCGGTCGCGCGTCCGGCCGGCCGACGAACGGGTTGTCCGCCGGGATGGTCCCATCCTTCGCGATCCGGACGAGCTTCCCCTGCCCCATCGTGAGGTCCTGCGCCCGGTCGCGGTAGTTCTGCCGGTCGCCCTGCGTGACGAGGAGCGTCCCGTCGCGCAGGAAGACGATGCGCGAACCGAAGTGGCCGTTGCCCCGCAGCTTCGGCTGCTGGCGGTAGATGATGCGCACGTCCTCCAGGCGTCCGTCGCCGAGGACCGCGCGCGCGACGGCGGTGCCGGCGAGGTCGCCGTCGGGCTCGGCGAACGTGAGGAAGATCGTGCGATTCGAGGCGAAGTCGGGATCGACCGCGACGTCGAGCAGGCCGCCCTGTCCCTCGGCGTGGAC
>JAIBBJ010000204.1 GCA_019694735.1 Gemmatimonadaceae bacterium
TCCGCGCTCGCGAGCAGCACCGCGTCGCCCCGGCGCGCGCGCCCGGCCTGGACCAGCGCGTCCACCGCGCCGCGCAGGAACACGCCGCTCGACGGATCCGCCGTGACGGCCGGCGGCTCGCCGATGTGCGCCGCGAAGTGACGCACGTCGTTGCCGCGCAACTCGTCGGGCGCGAGTTCGAACCGGCCCGCCACCCAGCCGCGGGCGGCCGGCTGCATGCGCGCGAGCACCGTGGCCCCGGGCTGCGCCGTGCCGCGCGCGAGCGTGCGCTCCTCGAGCACGACGCGCCAGCTCGCGGAGTCGGGGCCGACGACCGTCGCGCGCACCGACCCGCGCGGATCCCAGTGCTGCGGCTCGGTCGCGACCGCGACGACCGCCCGGTCGGGGCCGCGCGTGAGCGGCGGGACGGCGACGGCGACCGGCGCCTCGGCATCGGCCGCGAGCGCCGCGCCGTCCCAGGTCGTCGCCTGGCCGTCGGTGAGCACGACGACGCGCCGCGCGGGGATGCCGCTCTCCTTCACCAGCGTCGCGGCGCGCTGAACGGCGCCGCCGAGGTCGCCGGCGCCATCCAGCGGCCGGAGCGCCCCGAGGGCGGTGCGGAGCGTGGCGGCGTCGCCGCCGACGACGACCTCGTCGGCGGTGACGAGCCAGAGCCGGTCACCGCTCCCGGCCCCGTCCACCACGGCGCGCGCCGCGGCGACGAGCCGCGCCAGCACGGCCCCCTCGGCGCCGGCGGCCGCGGACGACAGCGAGTTGTCGACCACGAGCGCGACCGCGGTCGGGGCATGGCCGATGCCTGGCAGCCAGCCCACGGGCCGCGCGGCGGCGAGCGCGAGCGCGACGATGATCGCGATCCGCAGCACCATCAGCAGCAGGTTCCTGAGCCGCACCTCGCGCGCGTGCTCGCGCTGCATCCGCAGCAGGTAGCGGACCGCCGGGAAGTCGAGCGTCTCGCCCGTGCGCCGGCGGAGCAGGTGCAGCAGCAGCGGCACGCCCGCCGCGGCGGCGAGCAGCAGCGCCCAGGGCGCGAGGAAGCTCACGAGTGGCGCTGCCGGGCGGCGAAGGCGCGCCGGAGCGGCACGCCGAAGGGCTGGTCGGTCAGGATCGGCTCGTAGAACGCGCCGGCGGCGGCGAAGCGCGCGCGCCACTCGTCCATCGCCTCGGCGACCGTCTCGCGGTAGAGCTCGCGCACGTCGGCCGGCGTCACCGCGAGCGCGTCACCGCGCTCGGGGTCCACGAAGAGCGACTCGCCGGCCTCGATCGAGAGCTTCCGCTCGGCGGGGTCCATCAGGTGCAGCACCGTGATGTCGTGCCCCATCGCGCGCAGCGCGTGCACCGTGTCGTCCACCTCCTGCGCGTCGAGCAGCAGGTCGGAGATCAGGATGACGATGCCGCGCCGCTTGATGAGCTTGCCCGCCTGCGCGAGGGCGCCGGCGGCGTCGGAGCCCTGCCCCGACCCGGGCTCGGCGAGCGCGGTGAGGATGCGCTTCCACTGCACCGTGCGCGACTTCGGCGTCACCACCGAGCGGAGCCGGTCATCGAACCGGATCAGGCCCACCGAGTCGCGCTGGCGGATCAGCAGCAGCGTGAGCGCGGCGGCGAGCCGCTCGGCGTACGCGAGCTTGGTGAGGAGCTGCGGGCCGGAGCGCCAGTCCATCGAGCGCGACACGTCCACGACGACCGTCGCGCGGACGTTGGTCTCCTCCTCGTACTGCTTGATGAGCCACTTGTCGGCGCGGGCGGCCACCTTCCAGTCCATGAACCGGAGGTCGTCGCCCGGCTGGTAGGGGCGGTGCTCGGCGAACTCGACCGAGAACCCCTTCTTGGGCGACCGGTGCAGCCCCGCGAGCAGGCCGTCCACCAGCCAACGCGAGATGACCTCGAGGCGCCCGAGGGCCGCGAGGGTCTGGGGATCCATCAGGTCGGCCCGGACGGCCTGCTGGGCGGGCGCGGTCATGCGTGCGGGGAAGCTAGCGGGTCAGGGGGCGTTCGGGTACGCGCGCGCCGGCCGCGGCGTTCGCGGGCGGAGGGACGGGCACGCGCGGCCCGGCCGGCGCCGGCGCCGTTGGAGCGCACGGGGCGCCCGACTACCTTTCGAGGTTCTCCCGACCCTGCTGCCGGACCCGACGTGACGCCTCCGAACCTGATCCGCAACTTCTGCATCGTCGCCCACATCGACCACGGGAAGTCCACCCTGGCCGACCGCCTCATCGAGGCGACGGGGATGCTCCAGAAGCGCGAGATGAAGGCCCAGGTGCTCGATACGCTGGACCTCGAGCGCGAGCGCGGCATCACGATCAAGCTCAACGCCGTCCGGATGTCGTACGACGCCAAGGACGGCACGACGTACGAGCTCAACCTGATCGACACGCCGGGGCACGTGGACTTCACCTACGAGGTCTCCCGGTCGCTCGCCGCCTGCGAGGGCGCGATCCTCGTCGTGGACGCGTCGCAGGGGATCCAGGCGCAGACGCTCTCGAACCTCTTCCTCGCGATGGACGCGGGGCTCGAGATCATCCCGATCCTCAACAAGATCGACCTCCCCGGCGCCGAGCCCGAGAAGCGCCGCCAGGAGGTCGTGGACCTCATCGGCTGCGACCCCGCCGACATCCTGCTCGTGAGCGCCAAGGAGGGGATCGGCATCCCCGAGCTGCTCGAGCAGGTGGTGCGGAAGGTCCCGCCGCCGAAGGGGAACGCCGCGGGCCCGCTCCGCGCCCTCATCTACGACTCGTACTACGACAAGTACCGCGGCGCGATCCCGAGCGTGCGCGTCGTGGACGGCACCCTCAAGAAGGGGATGCACATCGCCTTCGGGGCCTCCGACGAGGTCTACGAGGTGGACGAGGTCGGGTACAACCAGCTGCGGCAGGTCCCGACCGGCCAGCTGACGGCGGGCGAGGTCGGCTACGTCGTCGCGAGCGTGAAGTCGGTCAAGGAGACCCGCGCCGGCGACACGATCTTCGACGCCGACGACCGCGCCGGCGAGCCGCTGCCCGGCTACCAGGCCGTGCGCTCGTTCGTCTTCGCGGGCGTCTTCCCCACCGACACCCAGCAGTACGAGGACCTGCGCGACGCGCTCGAGAAGCTCCAGCTCAACGACGCCTCGCTCAACTACCAGCCCGAGAACTCGACCGCCCTCGGCTTCGGCTTCCGCTGCGGCTTCCTCGGCCTCCTGCACATGGAGATCGTGAAGGAGCGCCTCGAGCGCGAGTTCGATCTCGACCTCGTCACGACGGTGCCGAGCGTGGAGTACCACGTCACGCGCACCGACGGCACGCAGGAACTGGTGGAGAACCCGGCCCTGATGCCGCCGGCGAGCGTCATCGACTTCGTCGAGGAGCCGTACGTGAAGGCGCGCATCATGGTCCCGTCCGAGTACATCGGCCCGATCATGACGCTCGGCACCGAGCGGCGCGGCGAATACAAGGGGATGAGCTACCTCGACACCACCCGCGTCGAGATCGACTGGGAGTTCCCCCTCGGCGAGATCATCCTCGACTTCTTCGACAAGCTGAAGTCGATCAGCCGCGGCTACGCCTCGCTCGACTACGAGATGCTCGGCTACCGCCGCTCCGACCTCGTGCGGCTCGACATGCTGATCAACGGCGACCCGATCGACGCGTTCAGCGTCATCGTCCACACCGACAAGGCCTACGAGTGGGGCCGCAAGGTCGCCGACAAGCTCAAGGACCTCATCCCGCGCCAGCTGTTCGAGGTCGCGATCCAGGCGGCGATCGGCCAGAAGGTCATCGCCCGCACCACCGTGAAGGCCCTCCGCAAGGACGTGCTCGCCAAGTGCTACGGCGGCGACGTCAGCCGCAAGCGCAAGCTCCTCGAGAAGCAGAAGGAGGGCAAGAAGCGCATGAAGCAGGTCGGCGCGGTGGAGATCCCGCAGGAGGCCTTCCTCGCGGTGCTCCAGGTCGAGTGACCGCGTCCGTCCCGGACGTGCGAACGGCGATGCGGGGATCCGCATCGCCGTTCGCGTTCCCGGGGGCGGTCCGCCGCTACTTCGACGCCCGCCGCTCCACCGTCAGCCGGTAGCTGCCGAGCTTCCCGCGCTCGAGCCCGTGGACGCGGATCACCCAGGTCCCCTCGGCCGGCATCGTCACGTTGAGCTGCGCGTCGGTGCCGCCGGCGCCGTCGTCGTCCGACTCCGACGACTCGAACACGCCGCCGCTCACGGAGCCGAAGTCCACGAACGCATCGAAGTCGCTGGAGCGGAGCGTGACCGTGAAGCGCTCGCCCGGGCGCCCGGTGAGCGCGTACTGGTGGAAGCGCCGGCCGTCATCCAGCTCGGGATCGTCGGTGGTCAGCGTGCCGTCCACCGGCTGCCCCAGCGTGACCGGCCGCGACGTGACCGGCTTGCTGACGACCTCGGTCACCGAGAGCGTGAACGCGCCCGAGCGCTCCGCCTCGAGCGCCCGCGCGTAGACGCGGTACTCGCCGTTCGCGGCGAAGACCAGCATCGCGTCGGAGCCGCCGCCCGAATCGTCGTCGTTCCCGACCTCCTCCTCGCCGGCGGCGGTCACCTTCCGTACGCGGAGGAAGGCGTCGAACGCGCCCGAGCGCATCGTGACCCGCACGCGCTGGCCGGTGCCGCGGAAGGTGAAGACCTGGTGCCGGTACTCGGTGCCGCCGTCCTCGAGCATCGGGCTGGCGTCATCGAGGGTGCCCTCCTTCGCCTCCCCGATCGTCATCGCGACCGGGCGCGCCGGCGGCAGCTCCGGGAGTGCCTCGACCTGCAGCGTGTAGGCGCCCGTGCGCCCGGCCTCGAGCGCCTGCGCGACGATGAGGTAGGTCTGGTCCGTCGGCGACCGGAAGCGCAGCCGCGCGTCGGTGTCGCCCGCGCCGTCATCATCGTTCACGAACTCCTCGGTGAGCCCGCCCACCGAGCGCGCGACGAAGGCGTACGCGTCGAAGTCGCGCGAGCGCAGCGTCACCTGGTAGCGCTGCCCCGCGCGCGCCTCGAATCGCCAGGCCTGGAACGCGCCGCGCTGCCCGTACCGCGGGTCGTCCGCCGTCAGGCTCCCCTGCACCGGCGCCCCCACGGTGATCGGCCGCACCGGCGCCTGGGCGCCGGCCCGCGGCGCGGGCGCGGCGCCGCGCCGCGGGCCCTCCATGGTGCGCACCGCGTCCCCTGCCTGCGCGGATGCGGCGCCCGCACGGCCCGCCAGCGCCAGCCCCACCACCACCGCCCGCAGCACCTGCCAGACCTGCCGGTTCATCCTGCCTCCCGGTCGCGGGCTCACGCCCGGACCTCGTCGTAAAGGGTCTCCAGCTTCGCCGTCTGCCGCGCGAGGTCGAACTCCGCGACCATGTGCGCGCGCGCCGCGGCGCTCATCCGCTCCCGCAGCCCTGCGTCCTGCAGCAACGCCGTCAGGTGGCCGGCCAGCGCGGCCTCGTCCCCCGGCGTGAACAGATACCCCGTCGTGCCGTGGATGACCCCTTCCCCGGTGCCGCCCGAGGTGGAGACGACGAGCGGCAGCCCGCTCGCCTGCGCCTCGAGGAAGGTGATCGGCAGCCCCTCCGCGTTGCCGCGGTGGTCGGCGATGGACGGCCCGGCGAGCACGGCCGCGCGCCGCATCAGCGCCTGTACCTGCGCGGGGGTCTGCACCCCGAGCCACTGCGCCGGCACGCCCCGCTGCGCCGCCTCCTGCGCGAGTCCCTCGCGCAGCGGCCCGTCCCCCGCGACCAGCAGCGTCGCCCCGGGCACCGCCCGCCGCACCTCGGCCATCGCCCGCACGAGGTGGATGACGCCCTTCTTCTCCACCAGCCGCCCGACGAACAGCACCTCGGTCGCCGACCGCGGCTCGGCGGCCGGCGCGAACCGCGTCGTGTCCACGCCGATGTAGTGGAGCGTGATCTTCGCCTCGGGGCACCCGGCCGCGAGCAGCGCCTCCTTGATGAAGCGCGAGACCGCGATGACGCGGTCGGCGGCGGCGAACGCCGCGCGGCGCCGCTGCGCCTCCGCCTCGGTCCGCGCGCGCACGGTGATGTCCATGCCGTGGTACGTCACCACCAGCGGCACCTGCAGGGCGCGCGCGATCCGGCTCGCCGGGAGGGCGCTCGACCCGAAGTGGGCGTGCAGCACCGTGGGCCGCGTCGCGGCGATCGCCCGGAGCCAGCGGCCGGGCGCGCGGCCGGCGCTCTTGAGCAGGAACTTGTCGAGCGCCGGGAACCAGCTGTGCTCGCTCAGCAGCAGCTGCGGCCGCCCCACGAGGTAGGCCGCGCCGCTCGGGTCGCGCGAGTACCCCACGAGCACCGGCGCGTAGCGCGCCATCGCGCCCGACTGCGCGGCGATGAACGTCTCGCTCCACGGGAGGATGCGCTTGCGGAAGACGATCGCGGTGGGCCGGTCGCTCATCGGGGCGCGGGGCGGGAGGTCAGCCGACGGTCGGGGCGCCGATCGCGGCGGCGATCGCACGGGCGGGTGCCACGGCGTCGGTGCGCCAGGCCTGCACCTGCGCCGTGATGGCGGCGCGCAGCGGCGCCCCGCCGGCGAGCGCCTCGCGTGCCGCCGCGACGAGCCCGTCGGCGGTGACGTCCTCGATGTCGAACGCCCACGACTCGCGGCCCATCGCGCGCAGCAGTTCGCGGCTCTTGAACTCGTAGGCGATCGCGACCACCGGCGTGGCCACGCAGAGCGCGAGGATCGCGAAGTGCATCCGCGTCGCGATCGCGAGGTCGTAGCCGCGCAGGGCCTCGGCGAGCTGCTCGGGGGTGCGGAAGGCGCGATCCACCGTCACGTGCGCCTCGCCCGGGAGCAGCTCGTCCACCAGCGCCTGCGCGAACTGCGAGTCGTCGGTCCAGTACTCGGGCACGCCCTGGCAGGTGGAGAGGAACGTCACGGCGCAGCCGTCCCGCACGAGCGCGCGCGCCGCGTCGGCGACCGCGCGGCGGTAGCGGGCGCCCGCGTCGCCGCCCGCGCCGGGCTTGAAGTGCGACCAGCGGCGCACCGAGATC
>JAIBBJ010000065.1 GCA_019694735.1 Gemmatimonadaceae bacterium
ATCTCGTCGATGGCGGTGTCGACCGTCGGCTGGCTGCTGATGACGGACCTGTTCCGGCGGTAGCGCGTTCGCGGCGGCATCGCGGGGTGCCGGGTGCCGCGCTAGCTTGGACCGCGTCCCGATGTCCGACGCCCCACGTCTTCGCGTTCTCGTCCTCGACGACGAGACCCCCATCCGCTCGATCGTCCGGGCGGCGGTGGAATCCAGCGGGGGCGTGGCACTCGAGGCCGCGACCGCTGCCCATGGCCTCGCGCTCGCGCGCACCGAGCGCCCGTCCCTGATCGTGCTCGACCTCGGGCTCCCCGACTCGGAGGGCGTCGAGGTGACGCGCACGCTGCGGCAGTGGACCGCCGTGCCGATCCTCGTGCTGTCGGCGCGCCATGCGGACGCGGAGAAGGTCGCGCTGCTCGACGCCGGCGCCGATGACTACCTGACCAAGCCCTTCTCGACCGTCGAGCTGCAGGCCCGGATCCGCGCGCTGCTCCGCCGCGCCGCCATGGGGCCGGTCCCGGGAGGGGACACGCCGATCGAGCGCGATGGCGTCCGGATCGACCTCGCCGCGCGGACGGTCCACCGGGACGGGGCCGAGGTGCGGCTGACGCCCACCGAGTGGGGGCTGCTGCACGCGCTGGTCTCGCGTGGCGGGCGCACCCTCACGCATCGCCAGCTGTTCGACGCCGTGTGGGGGCGCAGCCACGGCGATGCCCAGCAGTACCTCCGTGTCTACGTGGCCCACCTGCGCCGCAAGCTGGAGCGCGATCCGCTGCGGCCCGCGCTCATCCTCACGGAGGCGGGTGTCGGCTACCGCTTCGTGATGCCGCGCCCCGACGGCGAATGACCACGCCGGTCGCCCTGGAGCGCCTCCTCGGGTGGCGGCTGCTCGAGGCCGAGGGCGCACAGGCGACCTACGAGCCCGGGACGCTCGTCCTCCACCTCCCGCGGTGATCGCCGGGGGCTTGACTTCTCAAGCGGGACACCGATACTGTCATCACAGACAACCGAAGCCCGTGGTGATTTGCCGCGATTGCCGCCACGTTAAACAAGGTGCTAAAACGCTCCCCGCTCGCGGCAATCGCCGTGGGCGTTTTTTCATGGCGATTGCCCGGCACCGTTGACCCGCGGCCCGCTCCTCCCGAGCGGGCCGTTCCGTTTCCACCCACCGGGATGTCGCCATGCCGCACGCCACCGAGACCCGCCGCCTCCGTTTCGCGCAGCTGCCCCCCCTCCCGCTCGAGTGCGGCGAGACGCTGCCGCACGTGACGATGGCCTACCACCTCGATGGCACGCTGAACGCCGCGCGCGACAACGTCATCCTGGTGCTGCACGCGCTGACGGGCTCCGCCGACGCCGCCGGCGACTGGTGGAAGGGGCTCATCGGTCCGGGGCTGGCCCTCGATACGGACCGGTTCGCGATCCTCGCGCCGAACCTCCTCGGTTCATGCTACGGCTCGAGCGGCCCGACCGAGGGCGACCGGTTCCCGCCGCTCACGACCCGTGACCAGGCGCGGGCCGTCGGGGTGCTCCTCGAGCAGCTCGGCGTCGCGCGCGTGGCCCTCGTGACCGGCGGGTCGCTCGGCGGGATGGTCGCGCTCGAGTTCATCGCGTCGTTCCCGGGGCGCGCGGCGCGCGCCGCGGTCTTCGCGGCGCCCGCGGCCCAGCCGGCGGTGGCGATCGCGTGGAGCCACGTGCAGCGGGAGGCCATCCGGCTCGCGGGCCGGGAAGGGCTCGCGCTCGCCCGGCAGCTCGCCATGATCACCTACCGCACGGCGGAGGGACTGCAGGGCCGGTTCGGCCGGCTCCATGGCGGCGCCGGCACCTTCAGCGTGCAGGAGTGGCTCTGGGCGCACGGCGCGAGGCTCGACGCGCGCTTCACCGCGGCCGCCTACCTCACGCTGCTCGATGCGATGGACGCGCACGACGTCGGGCGCGGCCGGGGCGGGGTGGGGGAGCGGCTGCGGCACGCGAGCACCGCGATCACCGGCATCGGCATTCCCGGGGACCTCTTCGCCCCGGCGGAGGAGGTGCAGCGCTGGGTACGCGCGGCGGGCGGCCAGTACCGCACCATCGTGAGCGAGCACGGGCACGACGCGTTCCTGCTCGAGACCGCGCAGGTGGACGCGTTGCTGCGCGAGGCGCTCGGCGAACGGGCGGCCGCCGCGCGCGGCGCCCGACCCGAGCGACGGCCGACCGCGTCATCGCTCGCACGCGAGGTGGCCTGATGCCGCGTCGCGAAGCCCCGCCCATCCGCATCGCACTCGCCGGCGCCGGTACCGTCGGCGGCGCGCTGCTCGACCTGCTCGACCGCGAGCGGCATGCCCTCCTCGCCCGCCTCGGCGTGCGCTTCGAGGTCGTCAGCGTCCTCGTGCGCGACGCGGCGCGTCCGCGGTCGGCGCGGCTCGACCGCGCGCGGCTCACCGACGACGTCGATGCGTTCCTCCGCGCCGAGGCCGAGGTCGTCGTCGAGGCGATCGGCGGGACCACCGTCGCCGGCGCGATCGCGCGGGCGACGCTGCTACGCGGGCGGCGGCTGGTGACCGCCAACAAGGCGCTGCTGCGCGCCGAGGGTCCGGCGCTCGCCTCGCTCGTCCGGGCGCACGAGCACCTCGGCGCGGCCCTCGACCTCGAGGCCGCCGTGGGCGGCGGGGTGCCGGTCGTCCGCGTGCTCCGCGACTCGCTGGCCGGGCACGGCCTCACCGCCGTCCGGGGCGTGCTCAACGGCACCACCAACTACATCCTCTCGCAGATGGAGCGCGGTCACGAGTTCCACGCGGCGCTGGCGGAGGCCCAGCGCGCGGGCTTCGCCGAGGCTGACCCATCGCGCGACCTCGACGGGACGGACGCGTCGGACAAGCTCGCCGTGCTCTCGTGGCTCGCGTTCGGGACCGATCCGCGTACGCTGCGCATCCGCACCCAGGGGCTCGCTCCGGACATCGGCGCGCGCGTCGCGGCGGCCCGCCTGGACGGACGGGTGATCCGTCTGGTCGCGCAGGCGGAACGCGACCCCGACGGGCACGTGCGCGCGAGCGTCGCGCCGGTCGCCCTCGACCCGACGCACCCGCTCGCGCGGGTGCAGGACGAGGAGAACGTCATCGTCGTCGAGTCGACGTCGGCGGGGGCGATCACGCTCCATGGGCGCGGTGCCGGCGGCGACGCCACCGCGAGCGCCCTCCTCGCCGACATCCTCCGCAGCCTCCCGCACCCGGCGCGCTCGCTCGCCGTGGCCTGACGCGCCGGCCCCCCACCGCCATCCCGTCCCTCCTCCGTCCCGTCCCGACGATGCACCCCGAGACCCTCGCCATCCGCACGCAGGCCGCGCGCTCCGCCCATCGCGAGCACGCCGTGCCCCTCTACCTCACCTCGAGCTTCGTCTTCGACGACGCCGAGCAGGCGCGTGCGCTCTTCGCCGACGAGATCCCCGGCGCCGTCTACTCGCGCTACTCCAATCCCAACACCGACGAGTTCACCGAGAAGCTGCGGCTGCTGGAGGGCGCGCAGGACGGCCTCGCGCTGGCCTCCGGCATGTCGGCCGTCTTCACGGCGCTCGCGTCGCTCCTCGGGCAGGGCGACCACGTCGTCGCGGGGCGCGCGGTCTTCGGCTCCACGCACCAGCTCTTCACGCGCCTGCTCCCGAAGTGGGGCATCGCACACACCTACGTGGACGGCGCGGACGCGGACGCGTTCGCGTCGGCGATCACGTCGCGCACGCGCGCGATCTTCGTCGAGACGCCGTCCAATCCCGGTCTCGAGCTGGTCGACCTCGCCGCGCTCGGCGCGCTGGCCCGCGCGCGCGGCATCCCGCTCGTGGTGGACAACTGCTTCGCCACGCCGGCGATCACGCGCCCGCTCGACCACGGCGCGTCGCTCGTGGTGCATTCGGCGACCAAGTTCATCGACGGACAGGGGCGCGTGCTCGGCGGCGCGATCGTCGGCGATGCCGCGCTCGTCGCGGACGCGCGGTACCTCGCGCGGCACAGCGGACCGGCGCTCGCCCCGTTCAATGCATGGGTGCTCAGCAAGAGCCTCGAGACGCTCGCCCTGCGCGTCGAGCGCCACGCGGCGAACGCCCTCACGCTCGCCACCGCGCTGGAGCGCGAGCCCGGGGTGCGGTGCGTCCGCTACCCGTTCCTGCCGTCGCATCCGCAGCACGCCCTCGCCCGTCGGCAGATGCGGTGGGGCGGTGGCGTGCTCACGCTCGAGGTGGACGGCTACGCGCGGGCGCGGCGCGTCCTCGACGCGCTCGCCCTCTGCTCACACTCGCCCAACCTCGGCGACACGCGCACGATCGTCACGCACCCGACGTCCACGACGCACTCGAAGCTCAGCGAGGCCGAGCGGGCGCAGGTCGGGATCACGCCGGGGCTGCTGCGCGTCTCCGTCGGCCTGGAGCACCCCGAGGACGTGCTGGCGGACCTGCGGGGCGCGCTCGCTGCGTCGGCGTGACGCGCGGTGGGCGGCCCCGGCGCGCGTCCCCCGGTGCGACGTGGGGCGGCGTCCGCCGGACGCCGCCCCACGGTGACTCACTCGATGCTGAGCTCGTAGCTGCCGTACTCGTTCTGGTAGTACGTGTTCGCGATGATGTAGTACGTGCCGGCGGCGAACCCATGGGTGATGCGCGCATTCGGCGAGCCGGCGCCGTCGTCGTCCTGGGCGATCAGGAAGCCCGTCGAGTCGCGCACGATGAGGAACGGGTCCACGTCGGTGCTCGTCATGTCGATCGTGATGATCGCCGGGGCCGCGAGCGTGAGGCGCCAGATGTCGGCGCGCGTGCCGTCGGAGAAGCGACAGCTCTCGACGGTGAGGATCCCCGTGACGGTGTCGCCGGGCGCGATGTTGCCGACGGTCGTGTTGCAGGCGAGCGAATCGCCGGCCGGCTGCGTCGGTGTGTCGCTGCACGCCGCGACGGCGAGCACCAGGGCGAGGGCGGCGAGGGGACGGAGGGCGCGGAGGCGCATCAGGGGTCCGGGTGAGGTCGGGGAGTCATACACGCGAGCCCGGCCGGGGTTCGCCGGCCGGGCTCGCGCAGCGTCCTGGCGGACGCGTCAGGGCTTCTTGATGAGCGCCTGCACCTCGGCCGGCACCGCGACGGCCGACTCGGGCTGCGGGCCGAACTCCACCGAGGTGATCGTGATCACCTGCTGCATGTTCATCATGGCCATCGTGGTCTTGTGCGCCATGACGATGCCGTTGACCGGCTTGAAGTCGGAGAAGCGGCTCACCGCCTCCATCTCGCCCTGCGGACCCTGCTGCTTGGCGATGCTCTCGATGACCAGCCAGGTCGCCGTCGAGTAGCAGTCGGTCGAGACGCGGCCCGACTTCCAGGTGTGCTTGATCCGGATGCACTTCTGGCCGTCGACCTCGACCTCGCCGACCACCTCGGACGCGGAGAAGAGGTCGGCCGCGCGCGTCAGCCCGCGGAAGTCGGCGCCGTCGGACATCGATGAGGCCTCCGGGCCGGTCATGAGGCGCGGTCCCTGCATCGGGTCGGACGCCCACGCATTCGTGCCATCGAAGCCCTGGCGCATCTCGCC
Source organism: Gemmatimonadaceae bacterium (assembly GCA_019694735.1). Lineage (GTDB taxonomy): Bacteria > Gemmatimonadota > Gemmatimonadetes > Gemmatimonadales > Gemmatimonadaceae > Pseudogemmatithrix. The sequence continues at coordinate 5,529 of JAIBBJ010000065.1, forward strand.
GATCCCCGGGATGCCGATCAGCACCGCGGACTGGTTCGGGCGGCGCTGCACGGCGACCATCGTCGCGCTCATCCCCATCGACGGGATCTCGAACGTCGCCGTCATCTTCATGCCCTCGATCGACCCGACCTTGCCCTCGGGGTCCACGGCCTTCGCGTGGCGGGCGAGGACCTCCTCGGCGGTCTGCGCACGGAGCGGGACGGCGGCGAGGAGCAGGGCGAGGACGAGGAACGGCGCGGAACGACGGACCTTCACGGGACCTCCGGACGACGGTGGGGGAGCAGGGGAGGGCGCGGGGCGCCCGGGAGAGGACGAACGGTGCTGGCGAACGATCACGGGGCGCCGCGCGCGAGCCAGCGCCGCGCGGCGTCGAACGGGGCATCGCGACCCGCCTGCAGGTCGCGGTACGTCAGGGCCACGGGTTCGTCGGGTGTGATCCCCACCCCCTCCACCCGCCGCCCCTTGGCGTCCTCGTGGTCGGCGATCACGTGCAGCAGCACATCGCCGCTCGGCAGGCGGCCCATCGCCGCCGGCAGCGCCTGGCCGGAGCTGCGGCTTCCGAACACGCGGGCGCGTCCCAAGGCCTGCATCCCGGAGGCGAAGAACTCGGAGGTGCTCGCCGTGAACTCGTCCACGAGGATCGCGATCGGGCCCTGATACACCGGTACGCGCGCGCCGGACGGCCGCACCGTCCGCGGATTCGACGAGAACCGGATCGTGCTGCCGCGGGAGCGCAGTTCCCCGAGCGATGTCACGGTGTCGAGGAAATGGCCCGAGAAGCCGGCGATCATCCCGACGACGCCGCCCCCGTTCCCGCGGAGGTCGATCACGAGCCCCGCGGCGTCACGGTGCGCGAACAGCAGCGAATCGAGCCGAGGCCCGAGGACGGGGAACCAGCCATTGAAGCGGAGCAGCGTGGCCGTGCGGCCGTGGCCGAGCCGCACCGGCGTCGCCTCGGCGTGCACCGCCATCGGTGGGAGATTCCCGTAGCGCGTCACCTGGCCCTCGATCGGCCCGTGCCGGAGCATGCGGACCCGAGGACGGCCCCGCGCCGGCTGCACGCGCACGGCGACCGTGTCCCCCACGCCTCCCTGGAGTTGCACCATCACCGCGGCCGCCAGCAAGCGGTGCGCCGTGACGCTGTCCCGCGCGGACGCGAGGAGCGCGCGGGCGGCCGAGTCGACGACGAGCTCCCCTACCGCGAGGACGCGGTCGCCCGGCCGGATACCCGCGCGGGCCGCCGGCCCCCGCGGCGCGACGCGCCACGCGACGACGCCGTCGCCGATCGTGCGCACCTCGAGCCCGCTCGTGCCCGGCTCGCGCACCGGGCGCGCCGCGCCCGCCATCGGGCTCAGCGTCTCGGGGATCAGAACGAAGTGCGATTGGCC
>JAIBBJ010000047.1 GCA_019694735.1 Gemmatimonadaceae bacterium
GGCGCGACGATCGGGATCGGCGCGGGCCAGATGAGCCGCGTGGACGCGGCGTTCCTCGCGGTGCACAAGGCGAAGGCGGCCGGCCACGGCACCGAGGGCGCCGCCCTCGGGTCGGACGCCTTCTTCCCCTTCCGCGACGGCGTGGACCAGGCGGCCGCGGCCGGGGTACGGACGATCGTCCAGCCGGGCGGATCGGTCCGCGACGAGGAGGTCATCGCCGCCGCGGACGAGCACGGCATCGCCATGGTATTCACGGGACAGCGCACCTTCCGGCATTAGCCACGCGTTCCGCCGGGGCGCGGCGGTCCGGGCGCGGTTCGGGCTTCGTTCAGCCGCCGGTCCCCACGCAACCCTTCGGAGGCCGGATGCCATCCCACGGCATCCGGCAATAGGTTTAGGGCTTCCTATCTCCCCCGCAGCCGATGTCCTCTGAGCTCGACTACCGCCCGAGTTACCTCGCCGCTGCGATCGCGGCCGGGCTGACCTTCCTCCTCTACCTCATCACCCTCTCCCCCGAGACGGCGATGTGGGACACGAGCGAGTACATCACCGCCGCCTACACGCTCGGGCTGCCGCACCCGCCGGGGAACCCGTTCTTCGTGCTGATCGGCCGCGTGTTCGCGGTGTTGCCCATCGCGCCGACGGTCGCGATGCGCATCAACCTGCTGGCCGCGATCTCCAGCGCCGTCAGCGCGGGGATGTGGTTCCTGATCACCGAGCGGGTGCTCGTCGGCTGGTTCGAGAAGCGGTGGCAGCGGATCGTCGGCGGCGCGCTCGCGGTGCTGATCGGCGCGACCGCGTTCACGGTGTGGTCGCAGTCGGTGGTGAACGAGAAGGTGTACACGGTGTCGCTCGTGGGGATGGCGATCAGCGCGTGGCTGACCGTGCGCTGGTGCGACGAGCCGGACGGCCCGAAGGCGGACCGGATCCTCGTGCTGCTGGCCTACCTCGCGGGCCTCGGCTACGCGAACCACATGGCCGGACTGCTGGTGATCCCCGCCGTCGGCATCGCGGTGCTCATCCGCAAGCCGTCCACGCTCCTCCGCTGGAAGCTCATCGTCGCCGCCTTCGCCGCCCTCGTGCTGGGCGGCTCGTCGTTCGCCACCCAGCCCATCCGCGCCGCGCACTTCCCGGCGATCAACGAGGGCGAGCCCACCGCCTGCCGCGACGGCCTCGCCGTCGGCTGCACGCTGAGCAAGGGGACGTGGGACGCGTTCAAGTACAACTTCGACCGCGGCCAGTACGCCAAGCCCCCGGTGACGGAGCGGATGGCACCGTTCCAGGCGCAGGTCGGGATGTGGTGGCTGTACTTCAAGTGGCAGTGGCTCCGCGACCACCATGGCAGGTTCCCCGGCCTGCAGGGCGGCCTCGCTGCCTTCTTCCTGCTGCTGGGGCTCCTCGGCGGTTGGGTCCACTACCGACGCGACCCGCGCAGCTTCGCGTTCTTCGGGCCGTTGATGGTCACGTTGACGTTCGTGCTCATCTACTACCTGAACTTCAAGTACGGCGCATCGCAGGCCCCCGAGCTCGGGATGAGCGTGGACCGCGAGGTCCGCGACCGCGACTACTTCTACCTGTGGAGCTTCTCGGCCTGGAGCGTGTGGGCGGCGCTCGGCCTCGTGTACATCTGGGAATCGGTCGCGGTGCTGCTGGGCAGCGAGAAGGTGAAGGTCGGGTTGGAGACGTTCGACCTCCCGACGTCGCGCTCCTTCCTGCTCGCGTCGCCGCTGCTCGCCGTCGCCTTCATCCCGCTCTTCGGGAACTGGAAGGCCGCGACGCGCGCCGGTCAGACCGACACCGCGGACTTCGCGGTCGACCTGCTCAACTCGGTCGAGCCCTACGGCATCCTGGTGACCGTCGGCGACAATGACACCTTCCCGCTCTGGTACGCGCAGGAGGTGCTCGGCATCCGGAAGGACGTCACCGTCGCCAACACGTCGCTCCTCAACACCGACTGGTACACGCGGCAGCTGATCCGCCGCCCGGTGTTCGAGTACGACGAGGCCAATGGACCGGCGGCCTGGCGCGGGCGGCAGTGGCCCAAGCCCGCGGGGCCGGTGCTCAAGATGACGCTCGAGGAGGCGGACCGGCTGCCGCTCTACGTCCCGGTCGCCACGAAGTCGGTCTTCCAGAAGGGCCGCATCGTCGCCGAGATCGAGCCGCGCACGATGGCACGCGCCGACATCCTCGTGCTCCGGATGCTCAACGACAACGACCAGCGCTCGCTCAACTTCAGCCGGACGTCGGCCAACCTGGCCGAGGAGCTGGGCCTCGGCCCCTACGTGGTGACCCAGGGGCATGTCCGCCGCGTGATGGCCGACAGCGCGCGCGCGGGCGGCGAGATCATCCGTGTCGCCGGTGAAGGACTCGTGAACGCCGCGGTCTCCGCCAAGCTGTGGGAGGAGATGAAGGCGCCCGCCTCGCTCATCCGCCGCGGCGACTGGGTGGACCAGCCGTCGCGCGGCATCCCGTACCTGGTCACCACGACGGGGCTCGCCACGGCCGAGGCGCTGTACCAGCAGGGGAAGATCCCCGAGGCGAACCGGATCCTCGGGACGGTCAAGGATCTGGCCGGCGCGATGGGCTTCGCGGAGATCGCCGAGAACATCCCCGAGACCGCCGTGCCTACCGCGACCGATACCGGCAAGAGCACCCCGGTCCCCGTGCGCCGCCCCTGAGCGGCATCGAGCCGCAGCTCCCGGAACGCGCGAGGGCCCGCCGATCGGCGGGCCCTCGTCGTTCCCGTGCACCGGGCCCGCGCCCTCAGTCGGCCGCGAGCGATCCCATCCAGCCCTTCGCCTCGTCGAAGGCGGCCGCGACCGCGTCTGCCCAGGTGAGCAGGCCCGCCCCATCGCCACCGCGGGCGGCCGCCTCGGCCGATGCGCAGGTCTCGCCGAGGAGCATCGCGCCGAGCTGCCGGGCCGAGGTCTTGAGCGTATGCGCGATCAGCGCCCCCGCCTCCAGGTCACCGTGCTCGGCCGCCTCGTGAAGGCGCTGGACGTGGGCCGTCGCGAAGCGGATGAAGGTGCCCATCATCTCGCGCACGAGCTCGTCGCCCCCGATGGAGCGAAGCTCCTCGACGGCGGGACGGGCATCGGCGGGCAGGGTGGTCGGCATCGGCGGTGTGCGGGTGAGTCCCACGGTAGGGAGTGTCGGCGCGGGGCGCCAGAGGGGAAACGCGGATGGCGCGCCATGCGCTGGCGGTCGCCCCGGCGCGCCGGCGCGCCCCCCCATCCGGGTCGCCCTTGCGACGGTTCACCGGCGTATCTTTCGCGTGGCCGGACCCGGGAGGGCTGGCAGAATGGCTAATGCAGCGGTCTTGAAAACCGCCGACCGCAAGGTCTTACAGGTTCGAATCCTGTGCCCTCCGCTCGTCACACCGCCGCGGGCGTGCGCCACTCCCGCCACGCGAACCCGCCGATCACGAGCAGACCGAGTGCGGACGGGAGCAGTTGGGACCACGGCTGCCACGCGCGTACTGTGTTGCCGATGAACGCCGAGACCATGCCGAAGAGCGCGCCGTTCATCTTGTAGAGGTGTTCGTAGCGCCGAGGGTCGAGCGGAGCACCGTCCCGGCACCAGGCGCCTCCGCGAGGGCGACACGCGCCTGCGGTCCCGCGGCCTGGGTCCGCGCCGCCCGGAGTCCGCTCACGAGCTGGTAGCCGACGAGGAGCGTCAGCACCGCGAAGAGCGGCATCCAGCGGACGACCGCCAACCCCAGCGCCGCCGTGGTGACGACGACGGCCGTGAGGCGCACGAAGCGGAGACCGGCGCGCCGGTGGGCGGCATCCCCGAGCGGGCGCCGCAGGATGCGCGCGCCGAGGAGGATCGCCGCGGTGCCGGCTGCGACGTGGAGCGCGAGGTTCGTCAGGTGGGCCGTCGGCATCGCCGAAGCATGGCCGTGCCGGCGCGCCTGACAATGCGGGGCGCGCCTTGCCCCCACCCCCCTGCTCCGGCGAGATTTCGGGCTCTTCGGGGCGACCCGGAAGGAGACGTGGCCGAGAGGCTGAAGGCGGCGGTTTGCTAAACCGTTATACGGGGTTAAACCCGTATCGAGGGTTCGAATCCCTCCGTCTCCGTCGCGGGCCCGCCGGACACACCGCCGGCGGGCCCGCAGTCGCATCCGGCCATCGCGCCCCGCTCCGGGCGCACGATGGCCCCCGCCGCCCCACCCCGCGCCCCCGCGCTTCCCCGCTGCCCGGCCGATGTCCGACCTCGTCGCCCCGCGCCTCCGCTTCGCCCCGTCGCCCACCGGCTATCTCCACGTCGGCGGCGCGCGCACCGCGCTCTTCAACTGGCTCCTCGCGCGCCGCACGGGCGGCACCTTCCTGCTGCGGATCGAGGACACCGACAAGGCCCGCTCCACCGACGACTCCACGCGCGCGATCTTCGAGGGGCTGCGCTGGCTCGGCCTCGACTGGGACGAGGAGGTCGTGTTCCAGGGCGCGAACCTCCCGCGGCACCAGGCCGACGCGGCGGCGCTGCTCGCGCGCGGCAGGGCGTACCGGTGCTTCTGCACCCCCGAGGAGATCGCCGAGCGCCGCGCTGCGGCCGAGGCGGCGGGCGGCGCCTTCGCCTACGACCGCCGCTGCGACCACCTCCCGGCGGCCGAGGTCGAGCGCCGCGTCGCCGCGGGCACGCCGTTCGTCGTGCGCTTCCGCGTCCCGGCGGGGGAGACCGCGTGGGACGACCTCGTGCACGAGCGGATCAGCTTCCCGAACAAGGACATCGACGACTTCGTCATCCTGCGCTCGGACGGCACGCCGATCTACAACCTCGCCGTGGTCTCGGACGATATCGCGATGCGGGTCACGCTCGTGATGCGCGGCGACGACCACATCTCGAACACGCCGAAGCAGATCATGCTCTACGAGGCGCTGGGCGCGCCGCTCCCCCGCTTCGCCCACCTGCCGATGATCCACGGCACGGACGGGAAGAAGCTCTCCAAGCGGCACGGCGCCACGGCGGTGGGCGACTACCAGCACCTCGGCATCCTCGCCCCGGCGATGGTCAACTTCCTCGCCCTCCTCGGCTGGTCGCCGGGCGGCGACTTCGAGGAGGTGATGACCCTCGATCAGCTCGTGCACGCCTTCTCCACCGACGGGCTGCTGCGCAAGGCGAGCGTGTTCGACCCGAAGAAGCTGGAGTGGATGAACGGCCAGCACCTCGCGAAGCTGCCGATCCACGAGGTGGAGGCGCTGGTCGCGCCGCACTTCGCGCGCGCGGGCTACGCGACGGTCGACGAGCTCTCGGCGCGCCGCGACTGGTTCCACCACCTGCTCGAGCAGCTCCGCGTGCGTGCACGGCTGGTGGACGAGCTCGTGGCGCAGGCCGCGCCGTACTTCGGCGAGACCGTCGCCTACGCCCCCGACGCCGTCGCCAAGCAGTGGAAGGATCCGGCCGCGGTGCGGCCGCTGTTGGCCGCGGTGCGGGAGACCCTCGAGGCGCACCTCGACTGGAACCCGGTGATGATGGAGGAGGCGATGCGCGCGCTCGCCGACGCGAAGGGTGTCGGCGCGGGCAAGCTGCTGCAGCCGCTGCGCGTGGCGCTGGTCGGCACGGCGGCGTCGCCCGGGATCTTCGACGTGATGGTGCTGCTCGGGCGCGACCGGACGCTCCGGCGCATCGCCGCGGCGGAGGCGCGGCTCGCGGAGATGGCCGCCGCCTGACGATGCAGGCGCCCCGCGAGCCCCTCACGCCGGTCGAGCGGAAGGTCTACCACTTCCTGATCGACTACCTCGCGGAGCACACCTTCCAGCCGAGCGTGCGCGAGGTCGCGCGCCAGTTCCGCATCCCGTCCACGAAGACGGTGACGGACCTGCTCGGCGCCCTCGAGCGGAAAGGCTACATCCGCCGCGCACCGGGCCGCTCGCGCGGCGTCGTGCTCGAGGGCTTCGCCGGCGGCGCGCTCACCCAGCCGGTGCCGGTGCTGCGCCTCGACGCCGGCGCATTCGTCGTCGAGGAGCACCTGACGGTGGACCGCGCGCGGGTCCCGGGCGACGATTGCTACTTCGTGCGCGCCCTGCTCGAGGAGGCCCCGGCGCTCGGCGTGCGCCCCGGCGACCTGCTGCTGGTGCAGCCGGGGGCGCGGGCGGCGGAGGGCGGCGCGGTCGTCGCGCGTGTGGGCGGCGCGCTCCTCGCGCGGCAGCTGGAGCGGCGCGGCGGCACGCTGGTGCTGCACGCTCCGCGGCCGGGCGCGGACGCGATCGAGCTCGGGCCGCAGGACGACTTCGACGTGCTGGGTCCGCTGGTGGGCGTCGTGCGCCTGCCCGCCGCGCCCGGCTGACGCGTCAGGCCTCGGGCGGGATCGTCGTCCCGGCGTTGCCGCCGGTGCGTTGCGCCGCGGCCTCGGCGTCCTGCTTCTCCTTCCGCTCCTTCTCCTTCCGCGCCCGCAGGGCGCGCACCGCGGCGGTGAAATCGTCGTCGCGCTGGCGGCGCTCCGCCTGTTCGATGATCTCGCTGCGCATGGACGAGAGCCGCCGCGCGCGGTCGAGCGCCGTCGGGTTGCCCTGCACGTTGTTCATCGGCAGGAGCGCGAGGACAGCGGTCGGGATGGAGAAGTTGCCGAGGCGGATGTAGCGCTGGTCGATGCCGTAGGTGCGGTCGCCGCGCCGGAAGGTCCAGTCGCCAGGCGCGCGCCCACCGCTCGGCTCGGCGCGGCGCATCGAGTCCACGTAGGCCTCGGCGGTCGCATGGAGGATCGCGTTGAGCGAGTCGGCGCGCGTCATCGGCACGATCGGCGCCATCACCTCGTCCGACGGCGCGGCCCAGAGGCGCGGGTCGTTGAACGACGGCCGGATGCCGGCGGTCGGGCCGCCGCCGCCCACCAGCGGGCCCACGCCGCCGGACGGCCGGCGGTCCCCCTCGGGCACCGCCGGGACGCCGGTC
>JAIBBJ010000053.1 GCA_019694735.1 Gemmatimonadaceae bacterium
TGGCGTCCCCGGCGCCCGCGCCCCTCGCGGCCCTCGCGCTCCTCCCCCTCGGCGCGCTCGGGACGGCCCTCGCGGGCGTCCGGCGCGGCGGACGGCGCCGCCTCGGCCTTCCCGCCCTTCGGCGGACCGACCTCGAGCTGGCCGTTCTCGAGCTTGTGCACGTGCAGCAGCCCCTTCTGCGCCGCCTCCATGCAGAAGCGCGAGAACTTCGACATGCCGAGGTCCTTCTCGTCGAACGACGCGTCGATCTCCTGCATCACCTGCTTCAGGCGGTCGGAGCGCATGACGTCGCCGTTCTTCACCATCCGGCCGATCGCCTCGGTCACGAGCTCCCACGGGTCCCACTTGCGGGTGCCCGACTCGTCGCCCGACTTCACGAGGCCGGCGAGGGCGTTGTAGCTGTAGTACTCGTCGCAGTTCTGGACCAGCAGGTCGCTCGAGCTCTCGCGGATGCCGACGCCGATGACGTACTTGCCGTACTCCTTCAGCTTGAGCACCAGCGACGAGAAGTCGGAGTCGCCGGAGAGCAGGATGAAGGTGCCGATCTCGGGGCGCGTGAAGACGAGCTCCATCGCGTCCACGGCGAGGCGGATGTCGGTCGCGTTCTTCTTCGACGAGCCGTAGGCCGGCGCGAAGATGAGGTCGATCGACGACTCGCTGAGCGGGACGATGTACTGCGGGTAGCGGCGCCAGTCGGCGTAGGCGCGCTGCACGGCGACCTTGCCGGAGATGATCGCGCTGGAGAGGAGGTTGCGGAGCTCCGTCTGCAGGTCGGAGCGGATCCCCATCGTGACGTTGTCGAAGTCGATGAGGAGGGCGGCGTTCGGCGCGTGCACGTTGTTGGCGGCCGACATCGCCTGGGGGCCCCGGTGGAGGGGCGCCACCGCGGTGCGCGCGGGACGCGCGGCCGCGGGGTGCGAGGTACGAGGGTGCATCTGGTCCTGGCCCGGAGGCCGGTGGAATGTCGCCCGGCGGCCTCGCGCCAGGGGCGCGAGGGCACGACACAGGCATCGGGTGCGCGGGGGCGCTCGCGCGCAGCCACTCGTCCGGACGGGTCCCCAGTCCGGATGACGTCGCTGGCGCAGGCGCTCTCCCGCCTGCGGGTCGCCCGGCGTGCCGATGGTCGCGCGTGGCCACCCGGTGGTGGACCGTGCTCGCGGCGCTCATCGACGCGCTGGGCGCGTCCCGACCCGAACGCTAAGGCAGAAGGGGCGCAAATGACAGTGGGGGGCCGACTTCCGCCGATGCGCGCCCGCGCCGCCGCCGATAGACTTGAGGGGTCGAAACCCCACTTTTCGGCCCGCCGTACGGGCCCGAGGACACGTGAAGCACTCCCGCTTCCGGACCCGGCTGTTTCTCATCCTCGCGCTGTTCGCGATCGTCCCGGCGATGCTCATCACCGCCGGCTGGACGCTCGCCGCGTGGGTCTCGCTGCCGCTGATGAGCGGCGCCGGGGCGTGGGAGCAGGTCGCCGAGTCGGGCGACCGCGCGGTGCGCCTCGCCCGCGAGCAGCCGGGCTCACCGGCCGCGGACTCGGCGCTCCTCGCACACCGGGAGGTGCTCGGGCAGTCGCGCGAGCAGGCGATGCGCTTCCGGTTCCTCGCCGAGCGGCGGGCGCCGGCGGCGATCCTCGCGGTGGGCGTGTTCGTGCTCGTGGTGCTCACCCTCCTCGCGTCGCGCGTGGCCGGGCACCTGAGCCGGCAGCTCTCGCGTCCGCTCGACGAGCTGGTGGGCTGGACGGGACGCATCGCGAACCAGGAACGGCTGCCGCTGCCGCAGGAGGGCGAGGCGAAGGGCGCGCCCGAGTTCGGCGTCCTGCGCGACGGGATGCGGCGGATGGCGGGCGAGCTGGAGAAGGGGCGGCAGGCGGCGCTCGAGGCCGAGCGCCTCGCGGCCTTCCGCGAGTCGGCGCGGCAGGTGGCGCACGAGTTGAAGAACCCGCTCACGCCGATCCGCTTCGCGATCGCGGCGCTCCGCCGCAGCGCGGCACCGGAGCAGCGCGACGCGGTGGAGGTGCTGGACGTGGAGTCGGCGCGGCTGGAGGCGATGGCGAAGAGCTTCGCGCAGTTCGGCCGGCTGCCCGAGGGCCCGACCGCGGCGGTGGACCTCGCGGAGCTGGCGCGCGAGACCGCGCGCACGACGCTCCCGGCGGCGATGACGGTGCGGGTGGAGGGCGAGCCGGGTGCGCTGGTGCTCGGGCAGCACGACGCGCTGCAGCGTGCGCTCGCGAACGTGCTGCTCAACGCCGCGGACGCGACCGGCGGCGCGGGGACGGTGGAGGTGCGCGCGCAGGTGCAGGGCGGCGAGGCGGTGCTCGCCGTGCGGGACGACGGCGTGGGGATCCCGGCCGAGCAGCTGGAGCGGATCTGGGAGCCCTACGTCACGCAGAAGACGGGCGGGACGGGCCTCGGGCTCGCGATCGTGAAGCAGACGGTCGTGGCGCACGGCGGCCGCGTGGAGGCGGTGAGCGAACCGGGACGCGGCACCGAGGTGCGGCTGCGCTTCCCGCGGGTGGACGGACGCACGGACCAGGAGCGGAACTGATGGACGTCGAAGGGATCGTCGCGATCGCGGGCTTCTTCACCACGGTGATCACCATCGTGATCGGGCTCCCGCTCGTGAAGGCGCACATCCGCGCCAAGGAGCGCAACCCGGCGCTCGCGCCGGCGGAGCAGGAGCGCGAGCAGCGGCTGGCGCGGATGGAGACCGCGATCGAGGCGATCGCGGTGGAGGTCGAGCGCATCTCCGAGGGGCAGCGGTTCGTGACCAAGCTCCTCGCCGAGCGGCACGCACCGGCGGCGCTGCCGCCGGAGCCGCGCGAGGAGCGCCGCTGATGGTCTTCGAAGGCCCGGCGATCATGGTCCCGATCTTCGCGGTGAGCTTCGGGATCCCGTTCGTGGTCGCGCCGCTGGCGCGCGCCATCAGCAAGCGGATCGAGAAGGGCGCGGCCGCCCCCGACCCCGCGCTGCAGGAGCGCCTCGCGAGCATCGAGCGCAACGTGGACGTGATCGCCGTCGAGGTGGAGAAGCTCGCCGAGGGCCAGCGCTTCGTCACGAAGCTGCTCGCCGAACGCGGGCCCGCCGGCGGGGTACTCCCGCCGAGCCAGCCCTGATCCCCCGCCCATGCCCTCCATCCTGATCGTCGACGACGAGCCGAACATCCGCCGGATGGTCGGCGCGCTGCTGGGAGCCGAAGGCTACGAGGTGCGCGACGCGCACGACGCGGCGACGGGCCTCGCCCGCGCGGTCGAGTCCGAGCCCGACCTCGTGCTGCTCGACCTGATGATGCCCAACCCCACCGACGGCCTCGAGCTGCTGGAGCAGCTGCGCGGCCGCTATCCCGACCTCCCGGTCGTGATGATGTCGGGGCGCGCCGGCCTCGCCGACGCGGTGAAGGCCACCCGCCTCGGCGCGGTGAACTTCCTCGAGAAGCCGCTCACCCCCGAGGGCGTGCTGCTCGCGCTCTCCGGCGCGCTCGAGCTGCGCCAGGCCCGCCGCGAACGCTCGGCGCTCCGCGCCGACCTCGGCCTCGCCGGCGAGCTCGTCGGCGACTCGCCGGCGATGCGCAGCGTCCGCGAGCTCATCGCCCGCGTCGCGCCGAGCGACGCGCGGGTGCTGATCGGCGGCGAGTCGGGCACCGGCAAGGAGCTCGTCGCCTCGGCGATCCACGCGCAGAGCCCGCGCAAGGACAAGCCGTTCGTGCGCGTGAACTGCGCCGCCATCCCGCGCGACCTCGTCGAGAGCGAGATGTTCGGCCACGAGCGCGGCGCGTTCACCGGCGCCACCGAGCGCCGCATCGGCCGGTTCGAGCTCGCCCACACCGGCACGCTGCTGCTCGACGAGGTCGGCGAGCTCTCGGCGGAGGCGCAGGCCAAGCTGCTCCGCGCGATCGAGGCCCGGGAGATCGAGCGCGTCGGCGGCGGGCGCCCGATCAAGGTGGACGTGCGCATCCTCGCCGCGACCAACCGCGACCTCGCGAAGGAGGTCCGCGAGGGCCGCTTCCGCGAGGACCTGTTCTTCCGGCTCAACGTCATCCCGATGGCGATCCCGCCGCTGCGCGAGCGGCCCGGGGACATCCCCGCGCTCGTGTCGCACTTCGCGGCGCTGCACCGCCGGCGCTCCGGCCAGGCCGCGCCGGCCTGGACGCCCGCCGGCGTGGACGCGCTCTCGCGCTACCGGTGGCCCGGGAACGTGCGCGAGCTCGCGAACATCGTCGAGCGCCTCAGCATCCTCTTCGCGGGGCAGCCGATCGACCCCGCGGCGGTCGCGAGCGTGCTCCCCGCAGGCGAGCACGTGGGCACGAAGCCGAGCGCGCTGCCGGACGGCGAGCGGCTCGATCAGGCGCTGAGCGAGACGCTCGACGAGTACGAGCGGCTGCTCATCACGCGCGCGCTCTCGGCGGCCAACGGCGTGGTGGCGGAGGCGGCGCGGCGGCTGCAGACGGACCGGCCGAACCTGTACCGGCGGATGAAGCGCCTCGGGATCGCCGGCGCGCCGGAGTGAGGCGCGCGGTGATGCGGCGTGATGCGGCGGGTGCCGCGCCTGCGGCGACGGCCTCGTGCCGCGCACGCCGTTCGCTTTCGACACGCCGCCGCGACACGCCCGCCCCGCGCGCGCCCGTCCACGCGGGTCGCTCGCCGACCGCCGAGGTCGTGCGTTGACAACGACTTGGAGTCCCGCCTGACTTATTCTCACGCCCCGGCACGGCCCGTGCCTCCGATGGCCGCGTCCCGAACCGACCGGAGTCCCTGATGCGGAAGTCGCTCCTCGCCTTCGTCCTTCTCCTCGCCGGCCTCGCCGGTGATGCCGGCGGCGCCGCCGCGCAGCAGCGCGCGCGCACCGCGAGCACCATGTGGGGGGCGGTGGGCATCTACAACGACGCCGGCACGATGCGGGTGAACGGCCCGCTCGACGTCCCCGCCGAACGGGAGATCCCGGGCGACGTCGCGGTGCTCAACGGCCCGGTGACCGTGGCCGGCCGCGTCACCGGCACGCTGGTCGCGATCAACGCCGACGTGCGGCTCAAGGCGGGCGCGCGCATCGGCGGCGACCTCTTCCTCGTCGGCGGCACGCTCACGCGCGACGACAGCGTGACGGTCGGCGGCGAGGTGCGGACGCAGGCCGAGCTGCTGCGCTATTCCATCGAGGGCGAGCGGATCGTGCCCGAGGAGGACCGCGGCGGCGAATGGCGCCCGCCGCGCGCGCGCGGCCGCGACCGCGGCGACAGCTACACCGACCTCTTCTTCGTCGCGGCCCGCACCTACAACCGCGTCGAGGGGCTGCCGGTGCTCGTGGGCCCGCGCTTCCGCCGCCCGACGAGCTGGGGCCGGATCGACGTCGAGGCGCTCGGCGTCGTGCGGACCGCGGGGCCCGTGCGCTGGGACCGCGGCACCATCGGCCACGACGCGCGGTTCGACCTGCGCCTCGGCGTGCGGAACGGGCTCGTGCTGAGCGGCCGCGCGTTCGACGTGGTCGCGCCGGTGGAGAGCTGGCAGCTCACCGACACCGAGGCGGGGCTCGCCGCGTTCGGCCTGCACCGCGACTTCCGCGACCACTATGGCCGCCACGGCTGGGAGGCCGCGCTCGGCGGACGCATGGGCGAGGAGGCGAGCCTCAGCGTCGTCGCCGGTAGCGAGCAGTGGCGCGCGGTCGAGGCGCGCGACCCGGTCTCGCTGCGGCAGGACATGCGCCCCTGGCGCCCCAACGCGCCGATGGACGTCGGGCGCGTGGACCTCGCGTCGGTCCGGCTCAAGGTGGACACGCGGCAGAAGGTCCGCTCGCCGCTCTGGGGCGGCTGGTACCTCAACGCCGACGTCGAGCGCGGCTCGGGCACGATCACGCGCGACCCCGGACCGACGCTCCCGCCGGTCGGGCCCGCGGAGGAGGTGACCTACACGCGCGGCTTCGTGGACGCGCGCCGCTACAACCGCATCTCCCCGGGGACCGAGCTCAACCTGCGCCTCGTCGCGGGCGGATGGATGGGCGGCGACCGGCTCCCGCTGCAGCGCCGCCTCTCCGTCGGCGGCCCCGGCTCGATCGAGGGCTACGACTTCCGGCGGAACTGGTACGAGACCGACGACGTGTTCTCCTGCGGGGGCATCGCCGGCTGGACCGGCCGACCCACGCTGTGCGACCGCATCGCGCTCGCGCAGGTGGAACTGCGACAGGCGATGGACTGGGACTGGTACGACAGCGACCGCTGGTGGCGGTTCCGCGACCTGACGCCCGCGTGGGTGCTCTTCGCCGACGCGGGGCGCGGCTGGACGACGCCGGCCTCCGGCGATCCGGTGAGCCATGGGACGGGGCTGCCGCCCCTCTCGTCGTTCCGCACGTCGGTGGGCGCCGGCATCGACCTCGGCGACGTCGGCTTCTACGTCGCCAAGGCCGTCTCGACGCCGAAGGAGACCGTGAACTTCTACGTGCGCCTGGGGCGCCGCTTCTGATGCCGCATCACCGCCTGGGGCGCCGCCGCTGATGCCGCGTCGCCGTGAGGGCCGCCGCGCCTGACGCGCCGCCGCCTCGTCGCCCTGCTGCTCGCCGCGAGCCTCCCCTTCGGGGGACTCGCGGCGCAGGTGCGTCCGGGGGTCGAGGTGCAGCTGCCCACGGCGACGCGGCTCACCGCCGAGGGGCCGCTGGTGCGCGCGCGCGCCATCCTGAGCGACCCGTACCTGCGCGAGCTGCTGGAGAACGGCTTCCCGGCGCGGCTGCACTTCCGCGTGGAACTCTGGGCCGACGCGCGCTTCTTCGACGAGCTGCAGCGCACGGCCGAGTGGGACGTGATCGTGCGCTTCCGCGGCGTCGAGCGCACCTACGAGGTGCTGCAGGTGGTCGGGCAGCGGCCGCTCTCGCTCGGCGCGTTCACGACGCTCGAGGACGCCGACGCGGCGGT
>JAIBBJ010000096.1 GCA_019694735.1 Gemmatimonadaceae bacterium
TCCCCGAGGCCGCGATCACCGTGCATCTCGTCCGCGCCGGCGGCGGGTTCGGCCGCCGCCTCGGCAACGACTACATGGTGGAGGCCGCGGCCATCGCCCAGCGGGCCGGCGTCCCGGTGAAGCTCACGTGGACGCGCGAGGACGACATGCAGCACGACCTCTACCGCCCCGCCGGCTTCCACCGGCTGAAGGGGGCGGTGGACGCCGCCGGCCGGCTCGTCGCGTGGGAGAACCACTTCGCGACCTTCGGCGAGCTGCCGCGTTACGCGCAGGCCGCGAGCATCGGGCCGACGGAGTTCCCGGTCGCGTACATCCCCAACTTCCGCTTCGCCGTCTCGGCGATGCCGCTCGGCGTGCCGACCGGCTTCCTCCGCGCGCCGACGAGCAACGCGATCGCGTTCGTCTACCAGTCGTTCCTCGACGAACTCGCGCATGCCGCCGGGAAGGACCCGGTGCGCTTCCGCCTCGACCTGCTCGCCCAGTTCGACGCCAAGGCCCCGATCCCCGAGCGCGCCGCCCCGCCGATGAACCCCGACCGGATGCGCGGCGTGCTGCAGCTCGTCGCCGAGAAGTCCGGTTGGGGGACGCGCGCCCTGCCCAAGGGACGCGGGATGGGCGTCGGGATGCACTACAGTCACCGCGGCTACTTCGCCGAGGTCGTCGAGGTGACCGTCTCGCGCGCGGGCGAGGTGAAGGTCGTGAAGGTCTGGGTCGCCGGCGATGTCGGCTCGGTGATCATCAACCCCAGCGGCGCGATGCAGCAGGCGCAGGGCTCGGTCCTCGACGGGCTCGCCGAGGCGTTCAAGCAGGAGATCACGCTCGAGGGCGGCCGGGTGGTGCAGAGCAACTTCGACGACTTCGAGCTGCTCCGCATCCCCGAGGCGCCGCCGGTCGAGGTGCACTTCCGCCCGACCGACTTCCCGCCGACCGGCATGGGAGAACCCGCGCTGCCGCCGGTGATCCCCGCCCTCACCAACGCGATCTTCGCCGCCACCGGCAAGCGCGTCCGCTCGCTCCCGCTCTCGCGCCACGACCTCAGCTGGAGCTGACGGCGTGAAGCAGTGGCTCGAGACGCGCCAGGTCGTCGCCGCGCTGGGCGCGCTCGCCCGCGAGGGCCGGCGCGCCGCGCTCGCCACGGTCGTCCGCGTGCAGGGGTCGGCCTACCGGCACGAGGGCGCGAAGCTCGTCGTCAGCGACGATGACCGCATCGTGGGGAACGTGAGCGGCGGCTGCCTTGAGGAGGACGTGCGCGAGGTCGCGCGCCGGGTGCTGGCCACGGGTCGCGCCGAGCGACGCACCTACTGCGGCGGCGCCGACGAGATCGCCGCGTGGGACCTCGGTGTCGGCTGCGAGGGTGCGGTGGAGGTGCTCATCGAGGAGGCGGGACCGTGGCACGCGACGCTCGACGCCGCCCTGCGGGCCGATGCGCGCGTGGTGTGCGTGACCGACCTCGCCGCCGTCGCCGCCGCGGGCACCACGGCCGAGCGCGACGCCGCGCACCGTGTGCTGACCGGCGCCGACGCCGATGCGTGGTTCGGGACCGGCGCCTCCCGGCTCGAGGTGCGCGACGGGCGCGAGTGGTTCGTCGAAGTGCTGACCCCGCCGCCGCGGCTGCTGGTCGTGAGCGCGGGCGACGACGCCCGCGAGCTCGCGCGGCTCGCCGACCGCGTCGGCTTCCGCGTCCTCGTCGCCGACCGGAGACCCGGGCTGCTCGACGCGGCACGATTCCCGGCCACGGTGCAGCGGGTGGAGACCGACGCCGATCGGCTCGGTGAGCGTGTCGTGCTCGACGCCGACGCGTTCGCGGTCGTGATGACCCACCACTTCCAGGACGACGTGGACTACCTGCGCGCGCTGCTCCGGAGTCCCGTGCGGTACCTCGGCGTGCTCGGCCCGCGCGCGCGCACCGAACGGATCCTGGCGCGGCTGCGGCTCGAGGGCCCGGTGGACGAACGGCGCATCTATGGCCCCGTCGGCCTCGACATCGGCACCGACGGGGCGGAACAGGTCGCGCTCGCCGTCGTCGCCGAGCTGCTCGCCGTGCGGAGCGGGCGGCGCCCGCGCTCGCTCCGCGACCGCGTCGAGCCGATCCACGCGGACGCGTGAGCACGGCGGCGATCGTCCTCGCGGCGGGGGCCTCGCGCCGCATGGGGCGCAACAAGCTGCTGCTGCCGGTGGACGGCGAGCCGCTGGTGCGACGGACGGTCCGGCGCGCGCTCGAGGCCGGCCTCGCCCCGGTGGTGGTCGTGCTCGGCCACGAGTCCGAGGCGGCACGCGCGGCGCTGGCGGGCCTCCCCGTGCGCGTCGCGACGAGCCCGGACCCGACCGGCCCGACGAGCGCCTCGCTCCACGCCGGACTCGACGCCCTGGCCGGCGGGGATGGCGCGCATCCCGAGCCGTCGACCGACGCGGTGGTCGTGCTCCTCGCCGACATGCCCCACGTCACGACCGCGATGCTCTCAGCACTCCGCTCCGCGGCGCAGGCCGATGCGGCCCCCCTGCATGTCTCGCGCTACGGGGACGTGCACGCGCCGCCGCTGCTCTTCCGGCGCGCGCTCTGGGCCGACCTGCGGGCGTGGCACGGAGAGGGTTGCGGCAAGGCGGTCGTCCGGGCCCACCTCGCCGAGGCGACGCTGCACGACTGGCCAGCGGCCGCCCTGCAGGACGTGGACACGCCGGCGGACTACGCCGCGCTCACGGCCCGCTGACGACGACGCGGACCGAGTCGCGGCGGCCGTCGGCCGTCACCACCAGCCACGTGCTCCCGATGCCGGCGCCCCGCACCGTGTAGGTGCCGGCGGCGTTCGGCGTGGTCGGCTGCACGCTCAGCACGGCCGGGTCACGCGTGACGTAGGTCGAGCGCGCCATCACGGCCTGCCGGCGGCGGATCGCGTTGCCGTTCCGGTCGAGCATCGTGCTCACGACCGCGCGCGTCGCATTGACCGCGAGCGGCGTCGCGTCGCACGCGACCGGAGCCGCGACGGTGCCGCAGGTGAGGGCGAGGGTCGCGAGCCGCTGGCCGACGATGACCTGGTGGCCGACGGTGACGTCGCCGAACGCGACGCCGACGGTGACCACGGCGAAGTCCGCGTGCGCCCGCGTGACGAGGAAGCGGCCGTCGCCCGCCGCGTACACGTACGTGGAGGTGTCGGCATCGCCGGGCGCGAACCAGCTGATGGTGTACCCGGTCGCCGGGAGCGCGGGCTCGGTGCGGAGCGTCAGCGAGAAGGTGTCGCCGATCGCGAACGTGGAGTCGGGGCCGAGGAGTTCCTTCACGTTCGTCGCGCCGGGGTCCCAGAGGTTGTCGCGCGTGAACGGCGCCTCCCAGCGGCAGCCGGCGAGGGCGGCGCCGAGGAGGAGGCCGACGACGAGTCGCCGGTGCGCCATCAGAAGCGCACCGCGAATCCCACGCGGCCCTCGGTGACGGAGGGGACGAGCACGGGCGCGAGGCTCACGCGCCGCCCTGCGGACCGCGCCGCCGGCTGGCCGACCTCGCGCACCTCGGCGAGCCGCTGCGCGAATCGATGCTCGTGCCAGAGCGCCTCGAGCCCCGCGCCGACCCAGAGGGAGGCCGCGACGGCGGACATCACGTTCCCGGCGATGCGCGCCTGCTGGGCCACCTTGTAGCGCGACTCCGGGCCCGGGAATCCACCGCCGGCATACGCGCGGTAGGCTTCGTACTTGCGTTCCGCGTAGTCGTGCGCGATCGCGGCCGTCGCGTAGCTCGCGGCCGTGGATGCCAGCACCGTGAGCGCGAGCCGTCGGCGGTTCGGGCTCGTCGCCTGCCCCCACCCGGGGACCAGCGACCGCGCCGCGATCAGCGGCAGCGGGATCGCCGTGCAGCGTGCCGGCTTCGCGGCCGCCGCGGCCATCTCACGCAGCGCCGCCGGTACCTCCGGTGCGAACGTGAGGCAGGGGTAGACCTCCATCACGTCCGTGATGAGGAACAGCGCTTCCGCGTCCCGCTCGCGCATGGAGAAGGCGACGGCCGACTCGAGCATCGCCGTCCGGATCTCGGCCTGCGGCGGGCGCGGACGGAACATCAGCCGGGTGAGGGCCCCCGATGCGGCGGCGCCGAGGTCGCCGCGCTCGAACGCCTCGTGGGCCGCGCGGAGCGCCGAATCGGTCGGTGCCGGGAATCCGAAGGGCACCGGCGTGCGCGCGGCACCCGCGACATCGAGCAGCCGCGCCTGCCACGGGAGCATCTGCTGCCAGACGGCGCGGATGAGGGGCTCGGGCAGCGGCAGGATGTCGGGTTCGGGGTCCACGGGATTGAACACGTGCGCCTCGAGGCGCGGCACGCGGCCCTCGGCGTCCGGCGCGAACGCGAGTGGATCGAGCCAGACGCGCAGCTGCTCGCTGCCGTCGGCGTCGATGATCCGCGTGTGCGTCACCTTGGTGACCGGCGCGCGCCCGGCGAGCGCGGGTTCCTCCACGAGTCCGTCACGCCGGACCTCCACCATCGCGACCTGGTCCTGTGGTCGCGCGACGAAGAACGCGCCGTACAGCGCCCCTCGCGCGAGGGCGGCGAAGCGGGCGAGGGTCCCCGCATGGCAGTCGTAGCGCCGCTGTTCCTGCGGATAGACGGCGATCGCGACGAGCGGCCGCGCGTACGCGGCGGAATCGAACGCGGCCCACGGCCGCAGGCCGCGCGTCCACTCGACCTGCGCGTCCGACAGCGCGAGCGCGCGCTGGCAACCCTTCGTCGCCTGCACGACGAGCGAATCCTGCGCGAGGGCATCGATCGCCATCGGCGTGAGCAGCAGCACCTGGTAGCGTCCGTCCTCGACGAGGTAGGATGCGCCGGTGCGGCCGCGCGCGGCGATGCCGGCAC
This sequence comes from Gemmatimonadaceae bacterium, assembly GCA_019694735.1. Classification (GTDB taxonomy): domain Bacteria; phylum Gemmatimonadota; class Gemmatimonadetes; order Gemmatimonadales; family Gemmatimonadaceae; genus Pseudogemmatithrix. The sequence goes on from JAIBBJ010000096.1 coordinate 4,835, forward strand.
GCCACGCCGCGAACCCCTCGTTGCCCGGCCCCGGCGCGAGGACGGAATCCGGCCGCAGCGGCGGCCGGGACCGGCCGGCGGCATCCTGACCCCGCAGGAGGGCGGGTACGACGAGGGCGAGCACGGCGGCGAGGCCGAGGGCCCGGGGGAGTCGTGCGGTGCGGGAGCGCATCCGGGATGCTACGGCGCCGACGGCCGAACGTTCACCACGTCAGGGCCGGCCGGAGAACCGCCCGAACTGCTGTGCCGCGTGGCGCACCGCCGGGTCGATCCGGGCCTCGACCTCGTACAGTCCCGGGTTCCCCCACTTCACGTAGGCGACCGCGAGGGCGAGCTCGTGCTGGAGCCGCGTGTCGGCCTCGCCCCCGTCCGGGATCGCGACGGCATTCTCGCGCGCGAGCGCGCGGAATGCCGTGAGCGCGGCCGCCGGGAGCGTCGGATCCTCCACGAAGGCGGCGCGGGAGGTGAGGCCGTTCCCGGCCGCCACGTACTGGTTCGCCCACTTCAGCGGCAAATCGAGCTCCGACGCGCGCAGCCACCAGAGGGGCGCGTCCGCCGGGCGCGGCGTGCGTACATCCGGATAGATGCCGCCGCCCCCGTAGAGGGTGCGGCCGGACACCGACTTGCAGGTGGGTCGCCCGATGGTGTCGCGCTCGGCCCGCGCGGCACGGTAGTACTCACGAGTCGTGAGGCTGCGGTACTGCCGCTGCACCGCGCGGCCGCACGGAGTGCGCACCTGCCCGATCACGAGGACGAGCGCCGACCCGTCGGAGAGCGGGAATCCCTGCATCATCAGCGACTTGCCGAAGCTCGGCTGGCCCACGATGACCCCGCGGTCGTGGTCCTGCAACGCGCCGGCGACGAGCTCCGAGGCGCTGGCGGTGCCCGCGTCGATCATCACCACGATCGGGTAGCGGCGTTCGTTGCGGAAGAACGACCGCTTCACGCGCCCGGTATCCACCGCGGCCGCGCGGCGGCCCTCGGACGTGTAGACCACCGTGCCGGCCGGGAGGAACTCGCCGGCCACCGCCGCTGCCTCCGCCACCGAGCCGCCGCCGTTGTCGCGCAGGTCGAGCACGAGCCGGCGCATCCCGGTCCGGTCGAGCTTCTCGATCGCCGCGCGCAGGTCCTCGGCCACCTTGTCGGCCGCGAAGGTGGTGATCCGGATGTACCCGGTGGAGTCATCGAGCAGCGTGGCCACCGGCACCGCCGACTCCTCGGCGAACCGCTCCCGCTTCACGATGCGGTCGAGCTCGACGACGCTGCCGTCGGGGCGCCGCCGCTCGAGGGTGAGCGTGACCGTGGACCCGCGCGGACCAGCGAGTTCGATCTCCAGCTCCATCGCGCTCTCGGCGCGGACCGGTCGGCCATCCACCGCGAGGAGCTCGTCGCCGGGGAGGATGTCCTGCCGCGCCGCGACGGTGCCGGCGGCGATGCGCGCGACGATGGCGGCACCGCCGGAGTACGAGAACTCCACGGGCACCGGATGCAGCTTGCCCGCGCGCATCTCCGCCTCCTTCTGCGGCGAGAGGCGGATCGCCTGCACCACGTACGAATGCGGGTCGGTCGCCTGCACCATCGCCTGGATCGCCGCCATGAAGAGGCGATGCGTGTCGAGCGAGTCCGGATGGTTCACGCGGATCTGGTTGAAGACCTGCGAGAACAGCTGCAGGTCCTCGGCGGCCGTACGCGGCCGCGTCACCGGCGCGGCGCTGGCGGCGGCCTGCGCGGCGAGCGGTGGCGCGACGGGCGCTGCGCCAGGGGCCGCCGCGCACAGCACGGCGGCGAGCAGGCCGGCCCGGAGACGCGCCCCGCGGCGGCACGGC
>JAIBBJ010000007.1 GCA_019694735.1 Gemmatimonadaceae bacterium
GGGGCGGGCGGCGCTCCTCGCGGCGGCGGGGCTGTTCGCGATCGGCGGCGTGCTGGTGGGCGCGCGGGTCGCGCGCGCGCAGGAGGGGCCGGACCTCGCGGGCACGTGGGCGGGCACGCTGGAGAACCACCCCGCGCGTCCCGGGGCGCCGCGGGTGGACGTGACGATCGAACTCGGCGCGCTCCCGACCGCTGATTCGACCTGCGTGCCGTGGCGCACGACGTACCGCGAGCAGGGGACCGTGCGGATGGTGAAGGACTACCGGCTCTGCCGCGGCCAGGGTGCGGCGGACCTGTACGTGGACGAGGGCGAGGGCCTCCGGCTCCGCGCGGACCTCATCGGCGGGCTGCTGCTCTCGACGTTCAAGGCCGGCACGGTGCTACTCACCACGCGGCTCGCGGTGCGTGGCGACACGCTGGTGGAGGAGATCATCACGGCGGAGGACGCGCCGGCGACGGACGGCGTCGTGTCGCTGCGGACGCGGGGGGTGCAGCGGTTGACCGTCGTCCGGCGGAGCCGTGCGCCCGCCGGCGCGCCGGCACGGTGGACTCCTCGCTGAACCCCGGTCACGCCCGTCCGCTCACATCCCCGGGCCGGCGGTCACCTTCCGCACCAGCCGGTACATGAACTCGAGCCCGTCGTAGAACGCCTGCGCCGAGACGTGCTCGTTCATGCCGTGCGCGTTGGGATTGTCGTAGAAGAGCCCGGAGATGCCGTAGACGGGCACGCCGGCGTTGCGGAGGAAGCGCGAGTCGGTGGCGCCGGTGCTCATCGTCGGCACCACGGGCATGCCGGGCCAGAGCTCCTGCGTCGTCTGCTCCATCATCCGCAGCAGCGAGGCCTCCAATGGCGACGGCGGGCTGTCGGCGGCACCGCGCTTCACGGTCACCTTCACGCCGGTGTCATTGACCGCGGCGATGAGGCGGTCGCGCACGCTCTCGGTGGTCTCGTCGGGGAGGATGCGGCAGTTCACCGTCGCGGTCGCCCGCTGCGGCAGCGCGTTCTCGGCGTGCCCGCCGGTGAGCATCGTCGCGACGCAGGTGGTGCGCATGCGCGAGTTGTTCGCGGGGTCCTTCGCGATCACCGCCGCCGCCGCGGAGTCGCGCTCGTCGGCGACGAGCCGGCGCATCGCGGCGCCGGTCTCCGGACCGACGAGCGACGCCTGGCGGCGGAAGTACTCGCGCGTCACCTCGTTGAGGCGCACGGGGAAGTGGTAGGTCCCGATCCGCGAGAGCGCGGCCGAGAGCTGGTAGATCGCGTTGTCGGGGCGGGGGACCGAGCTGTGGCCGCCCGGGTTGGTCGCCTCGATGGTGAAGTTCGCGACCTTCTTCTCGCTCGCCTGCACGTCGTTGGAGACCTTCTTCCCCTCCTCGATCCGGCCGCCGCCTCCCTCGTTGAAGCCGAACTCGACGTTGGCGAACAGCTCGGGGCGGTTGCGGAGGATGAAGTCCACGCCGTTCGCCGGCCCACCCTCCTCGTCCGCGGTGAGCGCCACGATGATGTCGCGGTCGGGCACGTAGCCCTCGGCGCGCATCCGGAGGAGGATGGTGAGGTGGATCGCCCCCTCGTCCTTGTCGTCGGCGACGCCGCGGCCGTAGAAGACGCCGTCGCGCTCGATGAACTCGAACGGCGGCAGCGTCCAGTCCTTCGGGTCGGCCTCGACCACGTCGAGGTGCGAGAGGAGCAGGATCGGCTTGCGGGTCCGGTTCCGGCCGCGGTAGCGGACGATGAGGTTCCCCTTGCGGTCCGCGTTCTTCACGACGATCACGTCCTCGGCCGGCCAGCCGGCCTCGCGCATCCGCGTCGCCATCGCCTCGGCGGCGGCGTGCGAGTCGCCGACCGAGTGGGTGGTGTTGATCTCGGTGAGCTCCTCGAGCAGGGCGCGCGCCTGCGTCTCCCAGCGGGTGCGGGGCGGGCGGTCCTGGGCGCCGGCGGTCAGCGGCACGAGGGCGGCGGCGAGGGCTGCGCCGGCGAGCGCAGCGCAGCGGAGGGCGCGGGGCGCGGCGCCCGTGCGCGAATGGACGGAGGAGGTCATGCGCGCCAAGTTGCGGGCATCGTCCCCGCGCCGCAACGCCTGTCCGGAGCCTCCATGTCCCCGTCGTCCCGTCTCCTCGCGCGGCTCGTGTCCTCCGCGACCGCTGCAGCCGCGCTGCTCGCGATGCCGCTTGCCGCGCCGCTCGCCGCACAGCAGGTGCCGGACCGCGCCTTCAGCCCGCCGGTGCCACGGCCGGCGTTCGCCGCGGGGGCCGGGCCGCGCCTCTGCCTCGACGAGGCGCACCACAACTTCCACACGCTCGACAACCGCTTCTGGGCGTTCGGCGAGCTCGCGCGGCGCGACGGCTATCGCGTGATGCCGTCGCGCGCGTCGTTCAGCGCGAGCGCGCTTGCCGGCTGCGACCTGCTGGTCATCTCGAACGCGCAGTGGAACGACACGCCGTGGGACCGGTACCCGACCCCCACGCCGTCCGCGTTCACGCCCGAGGAGATCGCCGCGGTGGCGCGGTGGGTCGAGGGCGGCGGGCAGCTGCTGCTGATCGCCGACCACATGCCGCTCGCCGGCGCGGCCATGGCCCTCGCCGCCGCGTTCGGCGCCGAGTTCACCGACGGCTTCGCGTACAAGGGCGTGGATCCCGCGGCGAAGCCGGACTCCATCCAGCGCGTGCGCGGGACGCCGACGATGTTCACGCGGGCGGAGGGGACGCTCGCGGCGCACCCGATCGCGATGGGCCGCGACTCGACGGAGCGCGTCGGCGCGGTGCGGAGCTTCACCGGCCAGGCATTCCGCATCCGCGGCGACGGGACGGCGCCGGTGATGGTCCTCCCGGCGGACTTCGTCGTGATACGCCCGCGCTACGCGTGGCAGTTCGATGCCCGCACGCCGCAGGACCCCGTGGGCGGCTGGCTCCAGGGCGCGACGCGGCGCGTCGGGTCCGGGCGGGCGGCGTTCTTCGGCGAGGCGGCGATGTTCAGCGCGCAGGTCGCGGGCGCGAACCGGAACCCGATGGGAATGAATGCGCCGGGGGCGGAGCAGAACGCGCAGTTCGTGCTCAACACGCTGCACTGGCTCTCGGGGCTCCTCGACCGCTGAGCGCGCGGACCCCGGAAGCGCCGAAGGGGGCCCCGCGACCCGGGGCCCCCTTCGAGCGCCGCGCCGGTCCCCGATCAGGGGTCGTCGTGGTCGTCGTGGTCGTCCCAGGCGAAGCCCTCGGCGCCATTCGCCCCGCGGCTCATCTGCGCCGCCGCGAGGTCGGCCACCTTGTAGAGGCGGCCGCCACGGATGACCGTCTCCAGCTTGGCGAGGTCGCCGATCCGCGTCGCCGGCGCGCCGTTGACGATGAGGAGGTCGGCGACCTTTCCGGCGCTGACCGAGCCGTAGTCCCGCTCCTCGCGGAGGAAGCGCGCGGCCTCGATGGTCGCGATCTGCAGGATCCGCGCCTGCGGGATGCCGGCGAGCTCGTACATCTCGAGTTCGCGGCGGTAGGTGGTGCTCGCGAAGTTGTCGGTGCCCGCGACGAGCGGGATCCCCATCGCGTAGAGCCGCCGGATGAGCCGCATGTACGCGCTGTCGGCCTTCTGCTGGTCCGGCGAGCCGCCGGCGCCGACGAGCGCGCCGCCGCCGCCGATCCAGAGGTTGAAGGTGCCGTCCACCGTCGTGCCCTTCGCCTTCAGGAACTCGAGCAGCTTCGTCATGCCGGGCGCGTCCACGTCGAAGGTCGGGGCGACCGCCGTCGCGACCTGCGAGTAGGCGCGCATGCGCGGCAGGTAGAGCGAGTCCGGGAAGAAGTTCGAGAAGAAGAAGGCCGCGTGCTGGATCTCGTCGAAGCCGAGCGCGACCGCCGCCTCGATGCTCATGCCGCGCGGGATGTGCCCGCTGAGGCGCATCCCCTGCCGCTTCGCCTCGGCGGCGATCGTCGGGACGAGGTCGGGGTGGACCACATTGTAGAGCTTGATCTGCTTGTAGCCGAGCTCCGCGTAGCGCTGCACCCAGCGCCGCGCCTCGGCCTCGTCGCGCGCGATCGAGCCGCTCGGGCCGGCCCAGGCGAGGGGTCCCTCGATGAAGCCGGCGAGCACCGCGCGTGGCCCGGCGAGCTTCCCCTGCGCCTCGCGGTCGCGGAACGAGGTCGCGATGTCGATGTCGGAGGCGAGGTCGCGGACCGTGGTGATCCCGTTGGCGAGCTGCACGGCGCCGATCCCGCCCTGGGAGGACACCTGCAGGTGGCCATGCATGTCCCACATGCCGGGCATCACGGTCTTGCCGGCGGCGTCGATGACCGTGGCGCCGGCGGGGACCGGCACCGCGTCGGCCGATCCCACGGCGACGATGCGGTCGCCGCGGACGATGACCGTCTGCCGCGGCCGCATCACGCCGGCCTCGGCGTCGAAGAGGTCGCCGTTGACGATCGCGATCGTGCCCGCGGTCGGCGTGACGAGCCGCTTGGCGAGCGCCTCGGCCTGCACGTCGCGCCACCGGAGCTCGATGGCGCGCAGCGCGGGGAGCAGCGCCTCGCGCCCTTCGCGCACGGTGATGAACCACTGCACGTCGGTGGCGAGGAGCTCACCGCGGTCGTCGAGCCAGATGCCGGTGGGGTAGGCGGCCGCGCCGCGGTAGAGCATCACGAGCCGCGCCCGCACGCGCTGGGCGCCGAGCCGGAGCGTGGTGTCGGCGATGACCTCGGCGCGGGCGGCCGGGCCGCCGGCGACGGGCGCGCGGCGGTCGGGGCGCGCGAGCAGGTGCCGCGCGAGCGCCGCCTGCTCGAACGGCGTGCCGCCGCGGACCGCGACGAACGCGCCCGGCGCGAGCGCGAAGGCGATGGGATTCCCGCGGCCGACGCTCGTGCGCAGGCTGTCGCCGCTCACCTCGTAGCGCTCGGTCGGGTCGCCTGCCGTCCCGTCCGCGAGGACGGGTCGCGCCTCGCCGGCGACCCAGCGGCCGTCGCGCGTGACGTGGCGCGTCTCGACGCGCGTGCCGCGGTTGCGGTCGGTGAAGACCCAGCGGGCGACGGTGGTGTCGCCGCGGGTCACGACGACGAGGTCGCCGGCGCGGCGGCCGTGGTTGTCCACGACCCAGGTGGTGGAGTCGGCCGGCAGGGCGGCGGCCGCGGCGAACGCGAGGAGCGGAAGGAGCATCGGATGGGGGCGGGAGACCGCGGGAATGTACGGCCGCGCGGGGCGGGCGGCGCGGGAACTTGCGTATAGGGGAGGGGGGTATGAGATTGCAGGCGCACCCCAGCCCGAGGCCCTGATGTCGAACGCCACGCTCACCATCACCGGGATGTCCTGCGGCCACTGCGTCGCGGCCGTCTCCAACGCCCTGAAGGCCGTCGACGGCGTGACCGTCGAGGACGTGCGGATCGGCTCCGCGACCGTCGCGTTCGACGCGGCGAAGGTGACGCCCGCGCAGCTCGCGCAGGTGGTGACCGACGAGGGGTACGCGGCGACGGTGGCCGGCTGATGGCGACCGCGCTCCGGACGTTGCCGGCCGCCAGCTGCGGCTGTGGGGTACAGGAGGAGACCGGCGGCCGGAAGGCGGCCGGGGTGGACGCGGACATCAAGGACCGCAACCTCAAGCGGCTCCGCCGCATCGAGGGGCAGGTCCGCGGCCTGCAGAAGATGGTCGAGGAGGACCGCTACTGCGCCGACGTGATGACGCAGATCTCGTCGGTGCAGGAGGCGCTGCGCAGCGTCAGCCGGGAGCTGATGCGCAACCACCTGAAGCACTGTGCGGCCGGCGCCATCCAGGCGGGGCCGCGGGAGGCCGAGGCGATGTACGACGAGCTGGTGGACCTGATGTACAAGCACAGCCGATGAGCGTCTCGCGCGGGGCGGCGCTCGCCGCGGTGCTGCCGGTGACCCTCGACGACGTGCGGGCGGCGGAGGCGCGCCTGCGCGCGCACCTCGCGCCGACGCCGCTGCGCCGGTACGCGCAGCTCGACGCGCTCGTGGGGCACGGCGTGCAGCTGCACGTGAAGCACGAGAACCACCAGCCGACGCAGAGCTTCAAGATCCGCAACGGGCTGAACGCGATCCTCGGGCGGACGCCGGAGCAGCGCGCCCGCGGCGTGATCGCGGCGAGCACCGGCAACCATGGCCAGGGCGTCGCCTTCGGCGGGCGGCTGACCGGCACCCCGGTCACCATCTGCGTTCCGGTGGGCAACAACCCCGAGAAGAACGCCGCGATCCGGGCGCTCGGCGCCGAGCTGGTGGAGGTGGGCGCGACGTACGACGAGACGGTGCAGGCGTGCGGGCGGATGGCGGACGAGCGCGGCCTCGCCGTGCTGCACTCGACCAACGACCCGCTCGTCGTGGCGGGCGCCGGGACGATGACGCTGGAGATCCTCGCGCAGGAGCCGGGGATCGAGGCGGTGGTGATCGCGCTGGGCGGCGGGTCGCAGTCGGTCGGGGCACTCACGGTGCTGAACGCGCTCAAGCCCGACGTGAAGGTCTACGCGGTCGGGGCGGCGGGCGCGCCGGCGCAGTACGACAGTTGGGTGCGGGGCGCGATCCAGCGCGGCCAGCCGGTGGAGACCTTCGCCGAGGGGATCGCGACCGGGTCGGCGTACGACCTCACGTTCCCGGCGCTGCGCGAGGGGCTGAGCGACTTCATCAAGGTGAGCGACGCGGAGATGTACCAGGCGATCCGCGACCTGCTCCGCATCACGCACAACGTCGCGGAGGGCGCGGGGGCCGCCGGGTTCGCCGGCGTGCGCAAGCTCGCGCCGCGGCTCGAGGGGAAGAAGGTCGCGGTGATGATCTGCGGCGGGAACCTCTCGGAGAAGGACCTGAGGGTCGCCGTCTGCGGCTGACGCTGGCCGCCGCGGCGCTCGCGCTGGCCGCCGGGGCGCACCCGGCGGTGGCCCAGACGGGGCGCGTGCTCGGAGTCGTCGTGGATTCGCTGCTCGTGCGGGACGCGATCCCGGGCGAGCCGTTCCGGCGCCTCGCGGACGCGAGCGTGTCGCTCGGCGGCGGGGCGCGCCGGGTGCGCACCGACTCGCTCGGTCGCTTCGCGTTCGACAGCGTGCCGCCCGGCGTGCATCGCGTGCAGTACTGGGACGCGTGGCTCGACCGCGTCGGGCTCGGGCCGCTGGTCGGCGAGGTGGAGGTGCGCGCCGATTCCACGGTGGGGCTCGTGCTGGCGACGCCGTCGTTCGCGACCTACCATCGCCTGCAGTGCGACGGCGCCGAGCCGGCGCCCGAGTTCGGCGTGCTGATCGGCGAGATCACGCGCGGCGCCGGGCTGCCGTTCGCGGGCGCGCGCGTGGAGGTGGCGTGGCAGGAGACGTTCGTCGCGGCCAACCGGCCGGTCACGCGGATCGAGCGCCGCTCCGGGCTCGCCGAGGCGAGCGGACGCTACGTGGTGTGCGGCGTCCCGCGCGACGTCGAGGTGGACGTGACGGTCACCGGCAGCGAGCCGCCGCCGATCCAGCTCGTGCTGCCGATGCAGGCCGTGGTGGAGCGGCGCGACTTCCGGCTCGCGGCGACGCGGACGCCGGCGGTGATCACGGGCACGGTGACGGACTCCGCCGGGCGCGCGTTGGCGGGCGCGGAGGTCGTGGCCCGCGGGGACACGGTGGTGGCGCGCAGCGACTCCGCGGGGGGCTTCACGGTGCGCGTGGTCGGCTGGGGACCGCGGCAGTACCGGGTGCGCGCGCTCGCGCACGAGCCGCAGCGGCTCGACGTGGAGGTGCAGGGCGAGGCGGTGGACGTCGGTGCCGTGCGGCTGACGCCGACGGCCCAGTCGCTCGACACCCTCAAGGTCACGGCGCAGGGGGATGCGTTCGCGTGGCAGCCGGACTTCGACCGGCGGCGCGCGCGCGGCGTGGGGGCGTTCATCACCACCGAGATGCTCGACCGGATGCCGCGGCGCACCGGGAACCAGATCGCGCAGTTCGCGCGGCGGATCCGGGTGGACCGCGGCCTGATCAAGCTCACGTACGGTACCGGCGGCTGCTTCCCGCGGTGGTTCGTGGACGGCGTACTGCTCGGGCGTGAGGCGAACCCACCGGGCGAGCGCGGGCCGGTGATGGACCGCGGCGAGGCGCAGCTCGCGCTCGACCGCGCGAAGGCGGTGGAGGTCTACAGCGCCGCGCAGGCGCCGCCGCAGTTCAACGACAACAACGGGTGCGGCGCGATCGTCGTCTGGACCCGCTGAGCGGCGCTCACTTCGCGGGCATCGCCGCCATGCACTCGATCTCGAGCTTCGCGTTGGGCACGACGAGCGCCTTCACGACGACGGTGGTGCGGGCGGGCGGCGCCGAGGGCCAGAACTTCGCGTAGGCCTCATTCATGCCGCGGAAGTCGGCGCCGTCCACGAGGAAGACGGTGCACTTCACGGCGTTGTCGATCGTGGTGCCCGCGGCCTCGAGGCTCGCCTTGATGTTCGTCAGGGCGCTCGCGGTCTGGCCCTGGATGGTGGTGTCGGCGCCGGCCGTGCGCGTGTCGGGGAGCGCGCCGGACGCGAAGACGAGGTTCCCGACGCGGATCGCGGGCGTGAGCGTCGGTGTCGAGCGGCCGATCGGTTCGCGGGCCTGGGCGAGCGCCGGGAGCGCGGTGAACGCCACGAGGGCGGCGGCGCGGAGCAGCGAGGGGGCGAGGCGCATCGAGGTCTCGGTCAGCGGAGGGTGGAGGGGAACACGAGCTTCACGGTCGCGAGCGCGGTGCTGTCGGACGGGAGCGGCGTGGTGCCGGACGGCATCCCGTTGAGCTTCATCAGGTACGCGGTGAGCGCGAGGTAGGTCTCGTAGGTCAGCGAACCCGGATCGGAATCGGGCATCGTGTTGCGCATCCGGTCGAACAGGTCGTATGCGGTGCGGCCGTTCCACTTCGCCTTGAAGTCGGCGTCGGCGACGTTGTCGGCGTGGCACTCGAAGCAGACGGAGGAGAACCACTGCTGGCCCGCCTCGAGCTGGCGGGTGACGGCGGCGGTGTCGGCCGGGGTGGGTTCCTGCGCGGCGAGCGGGACGGCCGCCAGGAGCGCGACGGCGCCGAGGAGCCGGCGGAGGGCGGGAGCGCGGGAGGGCATCGGGAGGGGAAGCTGTCCGGCCGGGTCAACGCGTGCAAGGCGGCGGACGTTGGCGTCCGGCGATTGCGGCCCCCTGCCGTGGGCGGCATCTTCGCCCTCGTCCCCAGCCCCCGATCCACCGCGATGACCGAGCCCAGCGCGCCCCGCGACCCGTTCCCGGTCGCTCCCCCCCCGGCCGACGCGGCCGATGACCTCCCGCGCCGCGACTTCCTGCGGCTCGCGACCCTTGGCGCCGGCGCGGTCCTCGCCGGGGCCGCGCCGCTGGCGCTGGAGGCGCAGGAGCGCCCGACCTTCCCGGTGCGCACGGGGCGGGGGCGCCGCGCCGGCCCGACGATGCACGTGGTGGTGGTCGGCGGCGGCGTGTGGGGCGTGAACATCGCGCGCCACCTGCGGAAGGCCGGCCACCGCGTGACGGTCATCGAGCAGTACGGCATCGCGAACTCGCGCGCGACGAGCGGCGACGAGACGCGCGGCATCCGCTCCTCGTACGGCGACCGCACCATCACCCCGGAGCTCTGGGTGAGCTGGGCGCGCGAGTCCATCAAGCGCTGGCGCGAGTTCGACGCCGAGCATGGCAAGCGCTTCGGCACGCGCTTCTTCTACACGACGGGCGACCTGCTCATGCGGCAGGCGCCGGAGAACTTCTCCTCCAAGTCCCGCGAACTCTGGGACAAGCTGGGCGTGCGATACGAGGTGCTGGACGAGGCCGAGGTGCGCAAGCGCTGGCCGCAGATCGACGCGAGCGACCACCAGGTGCTGCTCTACGAGCCGGACGCCGGCGTGGCGCGCGCGCGCGACTCGGTGCAGGCGATGGCGACGCTGGCGCGCGACGAGGGCGTGGAATTCCGGGTCGGGCGCGCGGCGCCGGGGCCGATCGCGGGGGGCCGGATGCGGCAGGTGTCGCTGCCGGACGGCACGGTCGTGACCGGCGATGCCTTCGTGTTCGCCACCGGGCCCTGGATGCACAAGACGCTGCCCGACGTGATGGGGAACCGCACGCTGCGGCCGCTCGGGCACGTGGTCTACTTCGGCACGCCGGTGGACGACGCGCGGTTCACCTACCCGAACATCCCGACGTGGAACGTGCCGGGCGTCACCGGATGGGCGGCGCTCCCGGCGGACAGCTACGGGTTCCGCGTGCGCGGCTCGCTGCGCGCGCCGACGCCGCCGAACACCGGGCAGCCCGCGGGTGGCGCTGCGCCCGGTGCTCCGGCCGGGGCGGCGCCCCCGCCGCCCCCACCGCCGGCGGCGGCGAATCCCGCGGACACCGATCCGGACCTCAGTTCGCGCTGGACGACCGAGCGCCAGATCGACGGCTCGCGCAACGTGCTCCGGCGCTACTTCCCGGCGATGGCCGAAGCGCCCGTGCTCGCGACGCGCGCCTGCCACTACGAGATCAGCGTGAACCGCAACTTCATCGTGGACCGCATCCCCGGCGCGGAGAACGCGTGGATCACGGGGCAGGGCCAGGCGGAGGGCTTCAAGTTCTCGATCGTCATCGGCGAGTACGCCGCGTGGCGCGTGATGGGCGACGCCGGGGACCCCGCGCTGGCCGAGGCGTTCAAGTATCCGACCAACGAGTATCCGGCGAACGCGCGGCCGTTCGGTGGAGGGGACGAGTGATGCGGTCTGGCAGTGAAGGGCTCAAGCGCGTCGACCGCGCCGGCCGCGCGGCCCTGGTGGCGGCGCTCACGGTGGTCGCGGCCGCGACCGCGTCGGCGCAGTCCGGGGCGCCCGGGGTGGCGCCGGTGAACGACCGGCCCAACCCGTTCCGTACGGTCGAGGGCTGGGCGAAGCTCCCGGCCGGTCGCACCTGGGGCTCCACGAGCGCGGTGGCGATCGACAAGGACGGCGAGAGCGTGTGGGTCGCGGAGCGCTGCGGACAGAACAGCTGCGTAGGTTCGGACCTCGACCCGGTGCTGCTGTTCGACCGCACCGGCACGCTCGTCCGCTCGTTCGGGCGCGGCCTGATCAACTGGCCGCACGGCATCCACGTGGACCGCGACGGCAATGTCTGGGTGGTGGACGGCCGCGACAACCGTCCGGTGCCGGCGCGTCCGGCGGCGGGGGGCGCGGCGGCCGCCACGCCTGGCGCGCCCGCGGCCGCGGCGCCGACGCCTGCGCCGGCGATGCCGGAGCGGATCTTCGGCCATCAGGTCATCAAGTTCTCGCCGACCGGCCAGGTGCTGCTGCGCCTCGGCGCTGACGGCGGCGGGCGCGAACCCGGGTTCTTCTTCCAACCCAACGCGGTGATCACCGCGCCGAACGGCGACATCTACGTCGCCGAGGGCCACGCGAGCGGCCCGACCGCGAATGCGCGCATCCTGAAGTTCGACCGCACGGGGACGCTGCTCGCGACGTGGGGCCGGAAGGGCACGGGCCCGCTGGAGTTCGACCAGCCGCACGCGCTCGCGTTCGACTCGCAGGGGCGGCTCTTCGTCGCCGACCGGTCGAACAACCGCATCCAGATCCTGTCGCAGGACGGGCGGCTGCTCGACACGTGGACGCAGTTCTCGCGGGTGAGCGGGTTGTGGATCGACGCGCACGACGTGCTCTACGCGGCGGACTCGGAGTCGGGATCGATCGCGCCGGACCGTCCGGAGTGGAAGCGCGGCATCCGCATCGGCAGCGCGCGCACCGGCGAGGTGACGGCCTTCATCCCGGACCCGGTGGAGACGACGCGCAACACCAGCGCGGCCGAGGGCGTGGCGGTGGACGCGCGCGGGACCATCTACGGGGCGGAGGTCGGGCCCCGGGCACTCAAGCGATACGAGAGGAAGCCGTGACCGACGGTAATGGTGGGCAGGGACATCGGCGTGGGGCGTGCGGGCGCCGGACGTGGCCGGCGCGCGGGCGTGCGGCGGGGCTGGCCGTCGGCGCGGCGCTCGCCGCGCTGCTCGCGACAGGCGCGCCGGCGGGGGCGCAGCGGCGGATCGGCATGCTGCCGGTCGGCGCGAGCGAGCTGCGCGACACCGTGGCGCTCTTCTCGACCGACCGGGCCGCGCTCGGGCGCCGCTGGACCGTCGAGTACTCGGCGGCGCGGCGCGCGCGCTTCGCGCGCTTCTACCAGGACTGGCAGGGGCGGCTGCGTCGGATCGACTTCGACCGGCTGGGCCAGGAGGGGCGCATCGACTACGTGCTCCTCGAGAACCGCCTCCGGTCGGAGCTCGCGCAGCTGCGCCGCGAGGAGCGGTTCGCGACGGAGATGGCGCCGCTCGTGCCGTTCGGCGGCGTGATCACCGCGTTCGAGGAGGCGCGCCGCCGGTTCGAGCCGGTGGATGCGCCGGCGACGGCGAAGCAGCTGGCGGCGCTCGCCGCGACCGCGGACTCGCTGACCAAGGCCGTGCGCGCGCGGCAGGCGGCGAGCATCACGCGGCCCGAGCGGATCGTCGCGGCGCGTGCGGTGGGGTACCTCGACGACCTGCAGGGCACGCTGCGCGACTTCAACCGCTTCTACTCGGGCTACGACCCGATCTACTCGTGGTGGACGGCCGACCCGTACCGGCGCGCCAGCACGGCGATGACCGCGTACACGCGGGCGCTGCGCGAGGTCATCGTCGGCATCCGCGAGGGGCAGCCGGAGCCGATCATCGGCGACCCGATCGGCGCCGAGGGGCTGCGCGAGGACCTCGAGGCGGAGATGATCGCGTACACGCCGCAGGAGCTCATCGCGCTGGCCGAGCGCGAGTTCGCATGGATCGACGCCGAGAAGCGCAAGGCGGCGCGCGAGATGGGATTCGGCGACGACGCGGCCGCGGCCCTGGAGAAGGTGAAGCAGGCCTACGTGCCGCCGGGCGAGCAGCCGGAGCTGATCCGCCGGCTCGCGCGCGAGGCGGTCGCGTTCATCACCGAGAAGGACCTGGTGAGCGTGCCGCCGCTCGCCGACGAGATCTGGCGGATGGAGATGATGACGCCGCGGGCGCAGCTGGTGTCGCCCTTCTTCCTCGGCGGCGAGGTCATCCAGGTCTCGTACCCGACGGACTCGATGGCGCACGACGACAAGCTGATGTCGATGCGCGGCAACAACCCGCACTTCTCGATGGCGACGGTGCACCACGAGCTGATCCCCGGGCACCACCTGCAGGGGTACATGACGTCGCGCTACCAGACGCACCGCAACGCGTTCGGCACGCCGTTCTGGACCGAGGGATGGTCGCTCTGGTGGGAGATGCTGCTCTGGGACCAGGGCTTCCCGAAGACCCCCGAGGACCGGATGGGGATGCTCTTCTGGCGCTCGCACCGGCTCGCGCGGATCATCTTCTCGCTCAAGGTGCACCTGGGCGAGATGACGCCGCAGGAGGCGGTGGACTTCCTCGTCACGCGCGTCGGCCACGAGCGCGCCAACGCGGAGGCCGAGGTGCGCCGGTCGTTCAACGGCACCTACTCGCCGCTCTACCAGGCGGGCTACATGCTCGGCGGCCTGCAGATCCGCTCGCTGTACCGCGAGCTCGTGGGCGGCGGCCGGATGACGGCGCGCGAGTTCCACGACGCGATCCTGCAGGGCGGCCGGATGCCGATCGAGATGGTGCGGGCGCGGCTCACGGGGGCGCGGCTGACGCGGGACTACCGCGCGGCGTGGAAGTTCATCCAATGAGGTGACCGGCCGGTCGCCGACTGACGGACCGGGCAGACGGAACGGGGTGGGCGCGCAGCGCCCACCCCGTTCCGCTTCCCTCGTCGCACCGCCGCCTCAGGGCAGCCGCAGCGCCACCAGCTTGGTGTCGGACCCGGCGCCGACCGCGAAGACGATGTACTGCCTCCCCTTGTGGAGGAAGGTCATCGGTACGGCCGTGGTGCGCGCGGGGATCTCGACGGCGCCAACCTGCTCGCCGGTCCGCTTGTCCACCGCGAAGAGCATCGGCTTGGCGTTCGGGACGCCGCCCGAGCGGCCGGTGCCGTAGATGACGAGCGACTTCGTGGTGATGATCTGGGCCTGGCCGCCTGCCGGACGCGGCGGCAGCGTGACGCCTTCGAAGAGCGGGCTCGTGGTGCGCACCGGGATCCAGCCGCCGTTGGGGATCCACCAGCGCTTGTCCCCCGCGTTCATGTCGTAGGCGGTGATGCCGCCGAGCTGCTTCGGCTTGAGGATGCTGACGCCGCCGATCACCGAGCCGGCGCTGCGGCCCTCGAAGCCGCCCCCCCGCGCCTCCGGCGCGCGGTAGCCGGCGGGCGGCTCGAGGGCGCCGATGAGCCCGCAGTTGTCGCGCGGCGAGCTGTAGCGGAACTCGGAGCAGGGATCCTTCTGCAGCGTCATCGTCGAGAGGCCCGAGAGTGCGGCGACGTAGATCATCCCCGTCTCCGGGTCCACGGCGGCGCCGCCGTCGATGTTCACGCCGCCCGACGCACCGGGCGCGTACCACGCGCAGCGCGTGCCGGTCGGGCTCGAGCCGTCGCTCGTGACCGCCGGGATGAAGTACGGGCCCATGCGGCACTTCCGCGCGAGCGCGAGCGCCGAGTCGCGGATGGCCGGGGTGTAGTCGATGAGGTCGCTCTCCATCAGGCCCTGGTGCGCGTACGGCGCCGGGCGCGACGGGATGGGCTGGGTGGGCCAGCTGTGCTCGCCGGGCACGTCGCTCTGCAGCACCGGCGTCTCCGGCATCGGCCAGATCGGCTCGCCGGTCACGCGGTCGAAGGTGTAGAGCCAGCCCTGCTTGGTCCCCTGCGCGATGACGCGGCGGCGCTGCCCGTTCACGGTGACGTCCATGAGGTTGGGCGCCATCGGCGTGTCGTAGTCCCAGATATCGTGGTGCACCATCTGGAAGTGCCACTTCCGCTGGCCCGTGCGCGCGTCGAGCGCGACGAGCGAGTTGCCGTACAGGTTCGCGCCCGGGCGGTGACCGCCGTACTCGTCCATCAGCGGCATCCCGACCGGGATGTAGACCATGTTGAGTTCGGGGTCGCCCGAGTAGGTCGCCCACGCGTCGTTCTTGCCCACGCCCTCGGTGCCGATGCGCGAGCCGCGCTCCCACGTCTCGGCGCCCGGCTCGCCGGGCTGCGGCACGAGGTTGAACTTCCAGATCTGCCGCCCGGTGCGCACATCGAAGCCGCGGACGAAGCCCGGGATGTTGCGGACGCGGATCGGGTAGTAGCCGTGGATGGACGAGTTCCCCACCACGACGACGTCATTGATGATGATCGGCGGCGAGCTGTTGGCGATCTGCCCGTTCACGGGGTCGATGCCGACGGTGCCGTCGGCGCCGACCTTCTTGACCGGATCCCAGGTCTCGCCGGGGCGCGCCCGGCGCGCCGGCGCGGCGTCGGAGATGATGAGCGGTCCCGAGTCGTCCACCGCGAGCGGCACGAGCGGGTAGCCGAGGCCGTCCATCAGGTCCACGACGCCGTCGCGGCCGAAGCGCGGGTCGGGGCGGCCGGTCCGCGCGTCGAGCGAGACCATGTGGTAGCCCGGCGTCACGACGAGCACGCGCTCCTCGCGCCCGTCGGTCCAGTAGGCGAGCCCGCGGCCGGCGAACTGGCGCGGCGCCTTCTGCCACCGGATCCCCTCCTCGAGCCGGTACATCCAGAGCGTCTCGCCCGTCTCCGGGTCGAGGGCCATCGCCACGCGGCGCGTGGACGCGACCGTGAAGAGGCGGCCGTTGGCGTAGAGCGGGGTCGTCCGGTAGTACTCGTCCGGGCCGAAGGCGCCGGCGTTCCACTGCCAGGCCACCGTGAGCGAGTCGAAGTTGCGCGCGTTGATCTGGTCGAGCGGCGAGTAGCGGGTGCTCCACGCGTCGCCGCCCCAGAAGCGCCACTCGCCGAAGGCGTTCCCGCGGACGAGGTTCGCGGTGACGGGGGCGCCGCCCCCGGGCGCGCTCGCCGGGCGCGCGGTGGCGCGGGCGGGCGGCGGGGGCGTCGCGGGGCGGGCCTGCGCCGGTGCTGCCGGGCGCGCCTGCGCCGCGAGCGCCGGCGCCACGGTGAGGAGGAGGGCCAGCTGCTTCAGGGTCATCGCCGTGGTCCGGTGGAGGTGGGGGCGGAACGGACGGAATCGAAGCGGATGCGCGCGAGCGCGGCCTGGTCGGCCGGGAGCGCGGTGGCGCCGGCGGGCATGCCGTTCGCGCGCATGAGGAACGCGATCGCGCTGGCGACCTCGTCCTCCGAGAGCGAGCCCGGGTCGGACTTGGGCATCTCGTTCATGGTGTACTCGAAGAGCTGGCCGAGGTCGCGGCCCATCCACTTGGCCTTGAAGTTCGGGCCGTTGTGGGGCTGGTGGCAGCTCTGGCAGCGCATCACCCAGAGGTCCTTCCCCGCGTCGGCCTGCTGCGGCGTGTAGACGCCGTCGGCGGTGGTGCGAGGGGCTTGCTGGGTGGCGGCGATCGCGGTGGCGACGCCGAGGGGGAGCAGGGCGAGGAGACGGAGCGGCACGACGGGGCGGGGGGTGCGAGATGCGGAGACGGGCGGGGCGGTCGTCAGGGGGCGGGGCCGGGACCCTCGACCCGCCGGAGAATGTGCCGCAGCGCGAGGGCCGCGGCCAGCGCGACGGTGAGCAGGAGGGCGGAGCGCACGGCGGCGAGGGCGAACACGGCGTCCATCGCCGGCCACCCCACCCGGCCGCGCCACTCGGCCAGGGTCGCGGCGCGCGCGGTCATCCAGTGCCACGCCGTGTGCGCCACGAGCACCGAGCCGACGAGGGTCACCACCCGCTCGCGCCCGCCGCCCACGTAGCGGTGGAGGAGGCCCAGCAGCGGCAGGGCGAGCGCGAGCACCAGCAGCTGGCCCGCCTCGACGCCGAGGTTGAACGACGCGAGCGCCATCACGAGGTGGCCGCCGGCGAACTGCAGGCGGTCGGCGAGGGCGAACGAGAAGCCGAAGCCGTGCACGAGCCCGAAGGCGAAGGCGATCGCCCACCGCCGCTCCAGCCGCTCGGCGGGGAGCACCACGTTCTCGATCGTGAGCCAGACGATGGAGGCCGCGATCAGCACCTCCACCAGCGGCGGGAACCAGCCGGCGGACGGCGCGAGGCCGAGCGCCGACGCACCGAGCGTGATGGAATGCGCCACCGTGAACGCGGTGACGATCGCGACCAGCGACCGCCAGCGGCGCACCGGCAGCACGAGGCACAGCACGAAGAGCAGGTGGTCGATGCCGCCGAGGATATGGCGGAAGCCCTCGACCGCGAACTGGCGCGCGGCGTCGGTCCAGCGCGGCTCGAGTGCGATGCGGTCGGGGTTCCCCTCGTAGATGAGGAGCCGGTCGCGGCCGTCGGCGCCGATGAGGTGCAGTACGGTACTGGTGCGGAGCCCGAGGTGCGCGAGCCGCGGATGGAGGACGAGGCGGGCTCCCGGGCGGGGGAGCGCGACCTCGAGGCGCACGTCGAGCAGCGCGCTGCGCCACTGGAGCCCCGGGACCGAGTCGAGGAGCGGGGCCTCGAAGTGCGCGCGCGCGGCGTCCCACGCCTCGAAACTCCGGTCGTTCGGCAGGGCGATGCGGGCGTCCGCCACCCGCAGCGCGCCGAGCGGGACGCCGTCGGCGTCGAGCGTGAGGTAGTCGGCGACCCAGAGCTGGGCGGCCTCGGGGAGGAGTGCGCGCAGGCGCACGAGGTCGAGCGACCCGTCGGCGGTGAGCGGGAAGTCGAGGTCGCGCATCGCCTCGAGCGGCACACGCACGAGCAGCTCGGCGCGCGGGCCCTCGGCGCGCACGAAGCCGAGCACGGCGACGCGCGCCGGGATCTCGTGCGCGACGAGCGGGGTCGGGACGGCGAGCGCCAGCGCCAGGGCGCCGGCGAGGATTCGTCTCTGGTGCATCACGGCTCGGAGATATAGCATTTCCCGCGGTCGGGCACACGACCTCCCCCCACTCCGCGGAGCGGACGATGGCGCGCACGGGTACGCTGGTCACGGTCACGGTGTTGGCGGCGGTCGGGCTCTCGCTCGGGTGGGGCCAGCGTGAGCTCGAGGCGAAGCTGGAGCGCCAGGTGCAGGCGCCGTTCTTCGAGGTCGACCCGCTCTGGCCGAAGCCGCTGCCCAATGGCTGGCTGCTCGGGATGGTGATCGGGGTCGGCGTGGACGCGAACGACCACGTGTTCATCGTGCACCGCGGCGCCGCGACCCTGAACGCGCGCACCGAGGGCGGCTATCCGCTGGTCGGGCCCTGCTGCAGTGCCGCGCCGCCGGTCCTGGAGTTCGACCCCGAGGGCAACCTCGTGCGCGCGTGGGGCGGCCCCGGTGAGGGGTACACCTGGCCGGGGTCCAACCACGGCATCACGATCGACCCGCTCGGCAACGTGTGGATCGGCGGCAACGGGGCCCGCGACTCGGTGAACGCGGCGGACTCGCACATCCTCAAGTTCACGCACGACGGGAAGTTCCTGCAGCAGATCGGCGTCCCGGGGCGGCCGGCGAACTCGCGGTCCATGGACTCGTTCGGCCGCGTCGCGAAGATCAGCTTCGATGCGGCCGCCAACGAGGCGTACGTCGCCGACGGCTACGGGAACAAGCGGGTCGCGGTGCTCGACATCGCGACCGGGGCGATCAAGCGCTACTGGGGCGCGTACGGCAACGCGCCGAGCGACTCGAACTACGGGCCGTACGACCCCGCGAAGCCGCCCATCCCGCAGTTCCGCAACCCGGTGCACTGTGCCGAACCGACTGCGGACGGGCTCGTGTACGTCTGCGACCGCCCGAACGACCGCATCCAGGTCTTCACCAAGGCGGGGGCGTTCGTGAAGGAGGTGCAGGTCGCGCCGCTGACCCGCGGCGACGGGTCGGTGTGGGACATCGCGTTCTCGCGCGACCCGGAACAGAAGTACCTCTATCTCGCCGACGGCAAGAACGAGCGGGTGTACGTGATGGACCGTCGCTCGCTGGAGATCCTCACGATGTTCGGCGACGGCGGCCGTCAGCCCGGCCAGTTCTTCGCGGTGCACTCGATCGCGACCGACTCGCGGGGGAACATCTTCACGACCGAGACCTATGAAGGGAAGCGCGTGCAGCGCTTCGTCTACAAGGGGATCCGCCCGGTGTCGCGCCGCGACCAGGGCGCCCCGTGGCCGGGCCGCAACTGATGGCGCCCGACTTCCTCAACCGCCGCAGCGGGGAACGCCGCATGGAGCCGGATCGTCGCGAGGTGGAGGTGCGGCTCGGCGGGCGCCGCGTCGCGGATCGCCGGGGCGACGACCGGCGCCGCACGGAGCGCCGGTCGCGCCAGTGGACGAGCTGGGTGGCCGCGGGCGGCGTGTACCAGGAGCCCGGGATGCCCGGCGCCGAGCGGCGGGTGGAGGAGCGCCGGCATGACGAGCGACGCGGCGGCGACCGACGTCTGACCGAGCGGCGGGGGTGGCACCGCCGCTCCGGCCCGCGCCGCGCCTTCTGAGTGCGCGGCGCATGACGGACTCCATCCCGGTCGCCGGCACCGCCGCGCGGCGCACGGCCCTCGTGTGGATGCTCTACACGGGCGGCCTCGGCCTCACGCTGAACGTCGCGCCGAACGCGCTGCTGCCGCTCTTCGGCCTGCCGCCCGCCCAGGAGGTCTGGGTCCGCGTCGTCGGGATGTTCCTGCTCTTCATCGCCTGGCAGAACTTCGCGGCGTGGCGGAGCGGCAATGCCGAGCTGCTCCGCCTCAGCTACCAGATCCGCCTCACCGTGCCGCTCTTCTTCGGCGCGTACGTGGCGCTGGGACTCGCCCCGGCGATCCTGCTGATGTTCGCCGCGGTGGACGTGGCCGCCGCGCTCTGGACGCGGGCGGCGCTGGCGCGCGAGGGCCTCGCCTGACCCAGCGGCGGGGGCGGCGCGCGCCGCCCCCGCCCGTGCTCAGGGCTCGATCGCCGTGCGCAGCGGGGCCGTCCACGCCTCGAGCGCGTCGAGCACCCCGTTCACCGCGTCGGCCTCGAGCGGTACGGTCCGCACCACCACGTCGCGCAGGTCGAGCCGTCCGGTGCGCGCGAGCTCCAGCAACAGCGGCAACTCGGCGAGCAGATGGTCGTTGGAGCCGATCAGCTCGGCTTCCGGTCCGAGGAGCTCGCGGTACGAGTCGAGTTCCATCGGTGTGCGCGAGAGGCCGGCGATCACCGCGCGCCCGTGGACGGCGCACATCTGCAGGGCCTGCCGCATCGTGCGCGGGGAGCCGACCAGCTCCAGCACCACGTCGCAACCGCGGCCGCCGGTGGCGGCCCGCAGCCCGGCGACGGCGTCGGGTGCGTCGGTCCCGTCCGCGTCCGGCCGTGCGGCGCGGATCGGCACCGCGCCGTGACGCGTCGCGGCCGCCAGCTTGGACTCGTCGAAGTCCACGGCGAACACCTCGAGCGCGCCGAGCGCGCGCGCCAGCTGCACCGCCGAGATGCCGAGCCCGCCGATACCGATGACCGCCACCGTCTCCCCCGGCGCGAGGCGGCCGCGTCGCAGCGCGTGCAGCGAGGTCGCGCTGGAGCACATCAGCGCGGCGCCGTGCGCGAACGGCACCTCGTCCGGCAGCGGCACCGCGTTCCGCGCCGGCACGACGATGTACTCCGCCTGGCCCCCGTCGCGGTGGTGCCCGATCATCGCGCCGCTGGTGCAGTACTGCTCGCGGCCGGCCACGCAGTGCGCGCAGTGGCCGCAGGTGACGAGATAGTGGAGGCAGACGCGCGTGCCGACCCCGGGACTCGTGACGCCGGGGCCGAGCGCCGCGACCTCGCCGGCCACCTCGTGGCCGAGGGTGATCGGCGCGCGCAGCGAGGCGGAGCGGCCGGCGCGGTAGTGGGCATCGGAGTGGCAGATGCCCGTCGCGCGCACCCGCACGAGCACCTCGCCTGGACCGGGCTCCGGCACCGGCAGGTCCCGCGCGACGAGCGGCGCGCCGACCGCCTCGAGCCGGAGGGCGCGCATGCGGGTCGGCGGGCTCACGAGGCCCGGTCCGGCGCGCCGAGCAGGGCGTGGCGCACCGGCCGCTCCATGTGGAAGAACACGCGGAAGAGCTCGAACGCGATGATGCAGTCCCACGCGATCACGAGCCAGAGCAGCACCGCCTCCGCCGGGAGGTCCGCCCACGCGACCACGCGCAGCCCCAGCATCTGCTCGTGCTTGTAGTTCCACCAGTCGTACGGCACCCCGAGCGTGGCCTCCCAGATGAGGGAGACGAGGAGCAGGACGCCGAAGGCGAAGCCGAAGGCGCGCCAGTTCACGAAGTCCCGGATGGGGCGCAGGAAGAGGAAGGTCGGCAGGAAGCCGAGCGTCATCTCGAACAGGAAGTAGCCGGGGAAGCCGTCGGGATGCGGGCCGAGGCGCTTGACCGCGAAGCCGAGTCCGAGCAGCACGAGCCATGTCGCGAGCGCGCCCCACGAGAGATGGATGAGCTTCGGCACGGCCCGGGACCGTTCCCGGTGCGCGTCCGGGTCGTAGTCGGCCAGCCACTCGTCGTTCGCCCAGAGGTAGACGGCGATCACGAAGAGGGACCCGAGGATGTAGAACGCGAACTCCTCGACCGGCAGGTAGGCCGGGGCCCAGGCGAGGGTGGACCAGTCCCAGGCCGGGAGGCGGATGCCGAGCGTGGCGCCCGGGTTCTTGAAGGTGAAGAACGCGTGCCCGAAGACCGTGTCGAGCAGGAACCCGATGAGTGCGATCGCCCCGGCGGACCAGAGCAGCGCCCGCCGGTGCACGTTGGGGCGGTGCGCCCGCATGTGGAGGGCGGTCAGCACGAGGACCGGGAAGAGGAAGAGCAGCAGGGAGACCGTGTAGCCGTACGGTGAGACGTCCACCGTGTGCGACGCGTCCGCGGGCTTCGCCCGCACGGTCGCGAGCGTGAGAATCGCGGGAAGGCCGATGACCAGCACCATCGCGAGGAGGGCGCGGATGTCGCGTTCGGGGTCGGTCTTGCGCATCGGGGGCGGCGGGCGGGCGTGGGGAGTCGAGCGGACGCAGGGGGGCGCCACTATCTTAGCGTCTGCGTGACCGTCCCACAGCGCTCCCCCATCCACCTGATCCACGACCTGCTGCAGCGCCACAAGCCGCGGGTCATCGTGGCGTTGCTGGTGCTCTGGGCGGTGGGGGCGGCCTTCCGCCTCCTCGAGCTGCGGACGCCGCCGGCGCCGGACCTGCGGGTGACGCGGAGCGCGGACGGCGGGGCGCCGAGCCTCCTGATGTTCTTCGACTCGACCGACGCCGTCGGGTCGCCGCTGCGGGTCGGGGACCGGCTCGTGCAGGTCGGCGACCGGCCGTTGGCGGGCGTGGGCCAGTTCGGCTTCCTCGTCGCCTGGCACGGGGCCTGGTGGGGACGCGGCGATTCGCTCCCGATCGTCGTCGAGCGGGACGGCACCCGGATGACCGTGCAGGAGTCGCGCCGGTCGCCCAACATGGGGCGCTACGTGCAGACGTTCACGCTCTCGCTGCTGAACGTGCTGGTGGCCCTGCTCGTCCTCGCGCGCGGGCGTCCCTCCCTCGGATCGTCGGCGCTCGTGTTCGGCATGGCGGCGTACGGTCTGATGTTCATGACGCGCTCGATGGTGCCGGGCTGGTATTTCCCGGTGCAGTTCCTCATCGCCGTCGTCACCGCCTGCTGCGCCGCGCCGGGGCTCCTGCTGCTGGCCCTCGGCTTCCCCGACGAGGCGGGCCGCCTGCGCGGACCGCACCTGTGGTGGCCGTGGGCGTTCACGGGCGTCAGCCTGGTGTGGGTCTCGATGGTCTACGGCCTGCCGATCCGGTCGGACGTGGCCGTCCAGCTGGGCCAGCCGCTGTCCGGCCTCTGGGTCGTGCTCCAGCCGATCATCTACACGCTGAACTTCCGCGCGAGCAGCGCGGCCGGCCGCCGCCGCGTGAAGTGGGTGATCGCGGGCGCGTACGCCGGCTTCCTCCTCACCCTGCTCGTGATCCTCGGGACCGGTGAGATCGCGCAGAGCGAGGATTCGCCGCCGTGGGCCACCCTGACGATGGGGCTCGCGGGCGGCCTCTTCCCGCTGTCGCTGCTCGTCGCGATGCTGCGCGCCGACCTCTTCGACGTGGACCGGCTGCTCGGCGCGACCGTGTCGTACAACCTGCTCGCCGTCCTCGTGCTGGGGGCGGGGTTCGCGGTGGTGCCGGCGCTCTCGGCCGGCATCGGCGCGCAACTCGGTCTCGACCCGGCGATCGGCCGCACGGTGATCACGGTGACCCTCGCCGCGCTCGCGCTCGGCGCGGAGCGCCGTGTGCGGCCCTACGTGGACCGGTTCTTCTTCCGGGAGCGGTTCGCCCTGGAGCGCGCGATGGCGGAGCTGCCGGAGCACTTCGCCGGCGTCCGCCGCGCGGACGAGCTCTGGACGCTGATGACCGGTACGCTCGACGAGACGCTCCGGCCGGCGAGCAGCGCGCTCTTCCTCTCGGCAGGCGACACCTTCGTGCCGATGCAGTCCGCCGATGGCGGCATCGCGAGCGCGCTGCCGGCACGCACGCCGCTGGTGGCGTGGATCGACGGGCTCCCCGGGGCCACGCTCGTGCGCCCCGGCATGCCCGGGCCCGGCGCCGAGGGACGCCAGCTCCTCGAGAGCCTCGGCGCCCGGGTCGTCATCCCGATCCATCGCGGTCGCGCGCTCGAGGCGATCCTCCTGCTCGGCGAGAAGCGGTCGGGCGACATCTTCACGTCCACCGACGTCACGCTGCTCACCTCGATCGCGAAGAGCGCCTCGAGCCACCTGCTGCGGTTCGACGAGCAGGAGCTGGTCGCGCGCGCCAAGGAGATGCAGGACAAGATGCGCCGCTACGTGCCCGGCGCGATCGCCGAGGCGATCGCGCTCGGCGACGACCTCGAGACCGGCGAGCGCGAGGTCTCGGTGCTCTTCGTGGACATCCGCGGCTACACGGCGTACGCGCACGGCCGCGACACCACGGACATCTTCTCGACCGTGAACCGCTACACGGAGACCGTGAGCGCGATCGTGAACCGCTGCGGCGGCGTGGTGGTCGAGTTCAACGGCGACGGGATGATGGCCGTGTTCGGCGCGCCGCGGCCGCTGCCCGCCAAGGAGGCCGCGGCGGTGCGCGCCGCGCGCGAACTGGTGAGTGCGGTGCCGCGGATGGCCCCGGCGGGCAGCGACACGACGCTCGGCGTGGGGGTCGGCGTCGCCACCGGGCTCGCGTTCGTCGGCAACATCGAGGCGGTCGACCGCACGATCTGGAGTGCGATCGGCAGCACGACCAACCTCGCCGCGCGGCTGCAGAACCTCACGCGGGAGCACGGGGCGAGCGTGCTCGTGTGCGAGACGACGTGGCAGCGGGCGGCGCAGGAGGCCGCGGGCTTCACGCGGCTGGCGGACATCGCGATCCGCGGGCGCCGCGGCACCGATACGCTCTACGCGCTGCCGCTCACGCCCGCCGGCGGAACGTCCCCAGCGACGGCATGAGCAGGAGCAGGATGCCGTCGGCGATCACCGCCGTCATCAGGAGCGTCCCGGCGAGGCCGCTCGCTCCCGCGATGCCCATCGCGTAGAAGAGCACGCCCCAACTCGCGTAGGCGTACGCCGGCCAGGCCACGCGGCCCCAGGAGAAGGGCGTGTCGAAGCGCAGGTGCCGCCGCTGCGTCAGGATGAGCAGCCACGGGAGCGCGACCACGACCGCGAGCGCCGTCCACTCGGCGGCCGGGCCCGACGAGCCCGGGATCCGGCTCAGCTGGCCGACGAGGGCGTCCATGCCGATCGCGAGCACGCCGAGCCCGACCAGCATGGCCGCCTGATGGAGCGCGCCGCGCGTCTCGCCCTTGCCCCACTGCCGGCCGGCGCGCACGGTGAAGGAGAGCATCGTGATGACCGTGAACCAGCCGAGGAAGTTCGCGGTGGGCACGGAGAAGAAGAGCGGGGTGGGGTCGTCCGGCGGGACGCACCAGACCCAGAGCTCGAGCCCGCCGCTGAGCGGTCCGGTCTCCTGCATGCAGGGCAGCACCGTATTCGGCGTGAACCGCGTCGCGCTCATCACCGGGTCGAGCATGAGGTCGATCGTCATCGCCAGCGCGCCGTCGAAGAACGGGCGCTGCCACCAGGGCAGGCCGAGCGCGTCGCTCGTCCGGCCGACGACGTAGAAGAGGCAGGCCCAGCAGACGCCGATCGTGTACGGCACCCAGTCGGGCGGGGCGCCGAACATCAGCCAGAGGTCGGCGTAGTCGTAGTCGTGCGTCGTGTGCAGCGCGAGCGACTCGATCGCCATGCCGTACACGAGCGCGACGAGGAGGGCGAGCATCAGGTAGCGGCTGTCGCGGCGCGCGTGGACGAGGTACCACGCGAAGATGAGGAACGGCGGGATGACCGCGAGCGCGACGAGCCAGGTGGGGATGGACATCAGGCGAGGGACGGTGGGAGGAGCGCGGTGCGCGGGCGGTGCCCCGGGATCACTGGCCGACCCAGGGAAAGCGGCGCCAGAAGAACGCCTGCGCGCGCGCGCCGATCGCGGCGAGGCCGCGCGCCCAGGTCGGGAGGTGGAAGTACTCGACCCAGCCGGTGCCGGCCGGCCCCGCCTGCGGCGTCCAGGTGATCCCGGAGCGGTCGTAGATCAGCGTGTCGAGGAGCGCGCCGGTCGACACGGCGCGCCAGCTCATCCCCGGGACGCCGACCGTGAGCGCGTGCGGGTAGCGCAGGCCGTTCCACGCATCCTTGCGCCAGTCGCTGGCCTCGACCGTGAGGTCGGCGGTCACCGTGGGCTGGAAATCGCCCATCGGCGCGCGGTAGCAGAAGGTCAGGGCGCCCTCGAAGCCCTCGGCGGGCGTCACCTTCGCGAACATCACGCCCTCGGCCGGGGTGGCGGCGCGCGCCCAGTTCCATTCGTGGTGTGTCGCGAAGAGCTGCTCGGTGCCCCACGGGTGGTCGTGGTAGCCGCGGCCGCTGATCGGCGCCGTGCGCCCGCCGACGGTGATCGTGCCCGTGCCGCGCATCAACGGCGCCGCGAACGCGACGGCGGTGAAGCGGCGCGGGTCCTCGCGGTGCGTGAAGTAGCGGCCGTCGGCCGTCGGGAGGAAGCCGAGGTGCTCGGGGGTGAGGGTGAGGTCGGCGGAGAGCCACTCCGTGCGCACCGTGACCTCGTAGCGCAGCGTCTCGGGGCGGTCGCCGACGAGCCGCACCTGCGAGTCGGCCACGCGGAGCACGCGCCCGTCCGGCCCCTCCGCCCAGCTGAAGGCCGCCTCGGGATGGTTGCGCACGTGCTTGAACCCCGAGGCCCCGTCGTGGTACTCGACGTACACCGCGGACTTGCCCGGCGCGAACACGGGGTTGCGGCGGCTCAGCACCAGCACGAGCGAGCGCCCGTCGGCGGACGCGAGGTCGAAGTACCACCACTCGAACGCGTTCGTGGAGAAGGCGATCTCGTCGGCGGTGAGCTGCGGACCGTCCCAGGGGATCGCGTACGGCGCGAACGGCGCCGGGATGCCGTCCGCCACTCAGCGCCTCCAGCCGAGCGTGACCAGCGCGCGCCGCTCGATGGCCGAGCCGCCGAGCACCTGCACGCGGCGCTGGTCGAGGACGTTCGTGCCGGCCAGCGAAACGGACCACCGGTCCCCGAGCGGCAGCCGCGCGTGGAGGTCGATCGCGGTCGCGGCGGGCAGCGTCGCGACCCAGGCGCCGGTGCGCGCCGCGAACGCATCCTGGTAGCGCGCCCCGAGCCGCAGCCGGAGGCCGCGCGGGGCCTGCCAGGTCGCGGCCACGTTCGCCTGGTGCGCCGGCGCGTTCGCGCTGATGGTGTCGCCCGCGGCGAACGATCCCTGCTCGAGCGAGAAGTCGTAGAAGGTGTAGTTGGTCTCGAGCCGCACGCGGTCGGTGGCCTGCCATGCGAGCGCGAGCTCGGCGCCGCGCTCGGTCGCGCGTCCCGCGTTCCCGAACGAGACGACCATCGCGGTGGAGCCGTCCGGCAGTCGCGTGATGAGGCGGCCGAGGGCGCCGATCACGGCCTGCGCGACGGCATCGCGCGCCGGCTCGGGCACCGCGTCGGGCGCGGTCCACGCGCCGTAGGCCGCATTGCGCCCGGGGAGGAGCGAGGTCGCGAAGTCGGTGATCGTGCTGGTGTAGACGTCGATCGTCGCATAGAGTCGCCCGCGCTGCAGCTTGTAGCCCGCCTCGATCCCGGTCACCACCTCCGGCCGGAGGGAGGCGTTGCCGAGGGCGAACACCGGGACGGCGC
This sequence comes from Gemmatimonadaceae bacterium, assembly GCA_019694735.1. Lineage (GTDB taxonomy): Bacteria > Gemmatimonadota > Gemmatimonadetes > Gemmatimonadales > Gemmatimonadaceae > Pseudogemmatithrix. Next base: position 27,052 of record JAIBBJ010000007.1, read on the forward strand.
TCGAGGTGGTGAAGAGCGTACCGTTGGCCACGCCGGCGAGCGCGGGCCCGAGCGGTGAGGCGCGCAGCCCGGCTTCGAGCGCGCTCAGGTCCTGCGGTGCGCCGGCGGGGAAGCGCAGGAACCGCTGGAACGGGCTCGCCGCGAGGTAGCCGCGGTTCCAGGTGAGGCGCAGCGTCTGGTCCGGCGCCGGGGTGTAGACCAGCCCGAAGCGCGGCGAGGCCTGCGGCTCGAACATCGTCCCGTCGTCGTACCGGGCGCCGAGCACGGCCTTGAGGGTCGGCGTCACCGACCAGTCCACCTGCTGGAAGACCGCGAACACGTCGTCGCGGCGGTCGTCCTCCGCCGCGGCGAGCACGGTGCCCTCGGAGTCATTGCGCACCTGGCGCACCGACGCCCCCACGACCCAGCGGCCGCGGTCGCCCGCGAACCGGAAGGTGCGCTGCCCCTCGAGGTGCCAGACGCCACCCCTGTCGATGCCGGGCGTGCCGCTGGCGAGGGAGACCTGCTCGCCGTCGCGGCCGGTGTAGTAGGCGAACACGCTGTAGGCGCGCGCGGTGAGCGCCACCCGCGCCCACGGCCGGTCGGCGCGCACCACCTGCGAGCGGGACACGCCGGTGTTGATGACGGAGTTCTCGACGCGACTCGCGCCGCCCTCGACGGTCAGCACGGCGCCGTCCCGGCGGTAGCGGTCGGCACGCACGGTGCCGTACTGCACGCGCACCGGGTCCGGCGTGCCGCTCGCCTCGCCCGGGACGCCGAAGGCCCCGGCCTTCGTCTGGCCCGCGAGCGGCAGCACCTCGTAGCCCGGGGCCGGGTAGTGCACCGTCCCGGGCGCGAAGCCCGCCCGCTCGTACTCCGCGTCGACGTCGCCGAGGGCGGTGCGCGCGCGGTCCCACGCGCGGCTCTGCTGCCACCCGGCGGAGACCCGCACGCCCCAGCGCCCGTCGTCGGTGAGCCACGCCTGCCGCACGTCCGCGCGGAGCGCGCCGAGCATGCCCGTGGTGAGGTCCACGCGCGTGCCCGGCGTCTCGCGCACGCTCGGCGTCGTGATCGCCAGCACGCCGCTGAACGCGTTCGCGCCGTAGAGCGCCGCGCCGGGGCCGCGGACCATCTCCACCTGCGTCGCGTCCTCGAACGCCAGGAGGTCGGCCCATTCCTGGTTCCCGAGCAGCGGGATGGAGACGTCGCGGCCGTCCACGAGCACGAGCGTGCGCCGATTGAGCGGCGTGTTGAAGCCGCGGGTGTTGAGGTTGAAGTCGAACAACCCCGCCTGTGCCGCGCGGACGCCGGGCTGGTCGGCGACGAGCATCGGGAGCTGGCCGGTCGCGGCGAGGTCGCGGACGCGGTCCGGCTCGACGCTGATGATCGCTGCCGGCGCATCCACCAGGCGTTCGGGGGTCCGCGAAGCGCCGCTCACGCGCACGAGCCCGAGCTGCACCGGATTCGCGCGCAGTGCGAGGTCGAGGGTCCGCGTCTCACCCGCCGCGAGCGTGACCGTCTCGGTGCGCGGCGCGTACCCCAGCCACCGGAAGCGCACGGTGTAGGTGCCGGCGGCGATCCCGGCGAGCCGATAGCGTCCGCTGCCGTCGGTGGAGGCCGCCCGTCCGTCGCTCACATCGATATGGATGCCCGCTAACGCCTTCCCCGACGCCTCGTCGGTCACCGTGCCGGTCAGGATCGCCGCCCCCTGCGCACCGGCGAGGTGCGCGGTCGTGAGGGAGAGCAGGCACGCGACGCGGCGGGCGACACGGGCGAACGACGGGATGGCCATGCGGGATCCTCGCGGAACAGGGGCGCGGCGCGCCCGAATCCCGGGCGTCGCCGCGGGGAATCTGTCGCGGTCGCTCCCGTTCGGTCAGGGGACGGCTGACCCCGGGGCGTCGAGGAGTGCCCGGAGGGCCGGCAGGCCGAGGAGGGGCGCGAAGGCCGGGCGCACGCGCACCAGCGGCAGGTCCACGGCGCGGACGGCGCGGGCCTCGGCAAGGTCGGCGAGGGCCGCGGCGGTGTCCCCGAGGCCGACGCGCACCTGGGCGAGGAGCACCGGGGAGATGAACTGCGTCGCCCGCAGCCGTTCGAGGTCGGCGAGCGTGGCGCGCGCCGCGTCCGCCCGCCCGGCGCGCGCCTGCGCGAAGCCGAGCGCGGCGCGGGACTCCGCGCTGCCGTTCGAGAGCGCGACCGCGCGGTCGATCGCGGCGAGGGCGTCGTCGAGGCGACCGGTCTCGACCAGCGCGAGCCCACTGAAGAGGTGGGCCAGGCCGAACGCCGGGTGCTGCTCGAGCACGAGGTGCAGCTCGCGCACCGCCTGCTCGGCGTCCCCCTCGTAGAGGCGCAGGATGCCCCCGCTCGCGGCGATGCTCGGCGAGAGCGGGTCGAGCTCGCGGGCGCGCGCGACCTGGGCCCGCGCCTCCGCGAAGCGGCCGAGCGGGGCGAGCAGGTGCATCGCGTACCACTGGTGCGTGAGCGGGTACTGCACCTGCCCGGCGAGCGCGGCGAGATAGTCCCCCTCGGCGCCGTCCCAGTCGCGGTCGTGCAGCGCGCGCACCGACGCGCGGGCCGTCAGCGCCTCGACGGCGTCGGCGCGGATCGCGAGCGCGCGGTCGGCGGCGGTCCGCGCCGCGCCCAGCGCCTCGGTCGGGGACGCGACGCCGTAGATCGCGCGTGTGACGTGGCAGTCGGCGAGGCCGGCGAGCGCGAGCACGAAGCGCGGGTCGAGGGCGATCGCGCGCTCGAGGTGCTCGAGGCAGCGCTGCAGCGATGCCGGCGTGCGCTGGCTCCACTCGAAGCGGCCGCGCAGGTACGACTCGTATGCGTCGAGGTTCGAGGTCGGCGTCGCGACGATGCGCGAGGTCTCGCCGAGGAAGCGCACGCGCAGAGTGTCCACGATCGCGTGCGAGATCTCGTCCTGCACCGCGAAGACGTCGGTGAGCTGCCGGTCGAAGCGCTCCGACCAGCGCTGGATCCCGCTCTCGACGTCGATCAGCTCGCAGGTGATGCGGAGCCGGTCGCCGGCGCGGCGGACGCTCCCCGAGAGGATCGAGCCGACGCCGAGCGTCGCGCCGACGGTGCGCGCATCCACCGCGCGGCCCTTGAAGGCGAAGGCCGAGGTCCGGGCGACGACGCGCAGCGCCGGGATGGCCGAGAGCGCGTGGCCGAGGTCCTCGGCGAGGCCGTCGCCGAGGTACTCGTCGGCCGGGTCGCCGCTCGCGTTCGTGAAGGGGAGCACGGCGATCGACTTGAGCACCGTGGCACCGGAGCGGCGCGCCGCGGGCCGGACCGGGGCCGGCTGCGTGAGGGTGGTGATGAACTCCTCGATCGTCGCCGGCCGCTCGTCGCGGTCGCGGTGGAGTGCGCGCAGCAGCGCGCGCTCGACGTGCGGCGGCAGCGGCTCGAGCGTCCGCGAGGGCGCGAGCACGGTGCCGACCGCCTTCTGGGCGAGGATCGCGGTGGCGCTGGGGCCGCTGAACGGCGGGCGACCCTCGAGCGCCTCGTAGAGCACCGTCGCCAGGCCGTACACGTCGGCCCGCTCGTCCACGTCGCCCTCGCCGAACATCTGCTCCGGCGCCATGTACGTGGGGGTGCCGACGAACATCCCCTCCTGCGTCGTCGTGCTCGCGTCGCCCTCGAGCGCCTTGGCGATGCCGAAGTCCACGACGAAGGCGTGGCCGTGCTGGAGCAGGATGTTCTCCGGCTTCATGTCGCGGTGGACGACGTGGCGGCTGTGCGCGTAGCTGAGCGCCTCGCCCACCTCGCGGCCGTAGCGCAGCGCCTCGTCGAGCGCGAGCCGCTCCACCCGCGCGAGCCGCTCGCGCAGCGACTCGCCGTCCACGTACGGCATCACGAGGTACAGCATCCCCGCCGCGTCGCCCGAGTCGTAGATCGGCACGATGTGCGGGTGCTGGAGGCGCGCGGCGGTGCCGATCTCACGGAGGAACCGCTCGGCGCCGAGCGTGAGCGCCACCTCGGGGCGCAGCACCTTCACCGCGACCGGCCGGTCGTGCCGGCGGTCATGCGCGAGCAGCACGAGCGACATCCCGCCGGCGCCGACCTCGTGCCCCAGCGCATAGCGGGTGTCGAGGGCCGCGCGCAGCGTCGCGATGGGGTCCGGCGGATCGTGGGACGGCGTGGACACGCCCGGAAAGCTACGGCGTCCCGGGGGTGCCGCGAAGAGCGCCGGCCCGGTACCGGTCGAGCCAGGCGACGCGCCAGCCGGGGAAGCTCCCGTCCGCGAGGGTCGTCCGCGCCTCCGCCATGAGCTGGAGCAGGAAGGTCACGTTGTGCAGGGCGACGAGCCGGAGCCCCAGCATCTCCTCGGCCACGAAGAGGTGGCGGAGGTAGGCGCGGTCGTACCGGGTGCAGGCCGGGCAGGGGCAGCCGTCCACCAGCGGCCGCCGGTCGAACCGGTGCGGCGCCCGGCGGACCTGCACCGGGCCATCGGGCGTGAAGGCCGTCCCGTGCCGTCCCATGCGCGTCGGCGCGACGCAGTCGAACAGGTCGATCCCGCGCGCGACGGCCTCGACGAGGTCGTCCGGATGCCCGACGCCCATCAGGTAGCGCGGGGTGGCCCGCGGCAGTTCGGCATCGCAGACCTCGAGGGTCGCGAGCATCGCGGGCTTCGGCTCGCCGACCGAGAGCCCGCCGACGGCGATCGCGTCCCAATCCCCGGCCGCGAGGATCCCGCGCGCCGAGGCGCGCCGGAGCTCCGCGTGCACGCCCCCCTGGACGATCGGCAACAGCGCCTGCGCCGGGGCGGGGCGGTCGTCGTCCGGGTGGTGGGTCGCCAGCGGCGGCGCCCCGGCCGGCACCTCCATCGGCGGCGGCGCGTCGCGTCCCTCCCGGCCGATGCGCTCGAACTCCGTGCGGCAACGGTCGAGCCAGCGGAGGGACCGTTCCATCGCCGCACGCGAGGCCGCGGCATCCGAGCGGCCCTCGATCAGCTCGTCGAGCTGCATGATGCAATCGGCCCCGAGGTTCCGCTCGATCCGCATCACCAGCTCGGGCGTGTAGGCGTGCCGCGACCCGTCGAGGTGCGAGCGGAACGTGATCCCCGACTCGGAGACCTCGCGGAACCTGGCGAGCGAGAAGACCTGGAATCCGCCCGAGTCGGTGAGCATCGGGCCGGACCATCGCGTGAACGCGTGCAGGCCGCCGAGGGCGCGGACGGCGTGGTCGCCGGGGCGCAGATACAGGTGGAACGCGTTGGACAGCATCATCCGCCCACCGGCGGCCGCGACCTCGTCCACGGAGAGGCCCTTGATGGTCCCCTGCGTGGCGACGGGCATGAAGGCCGGCGTCTCGACCGGCCCGTGCGGGGTGTCGAACCGTCCGCGACGAGCGGCGCCCGCGTGCGCGGACGTGGCGAAGGCGAAGTGGGGCACGCTGAAAGGTAGGGCCCTCCCTGAGTGACCGCGCCGGCCGGTCGAGGGTATAGTTGAGCCATGGACCTCACCACCGCCGCCCTCGCCGCACTCGCGCTCTGCACCGCGCACCCGGACGTCCCGGCCGCCGCGCCCGGTCCCGTCCTGCCCGCCTCGCGCTTCGCGGCCGCCGCGCCGGCCGCGGCGCTGCCCGCGTGGCCCTCGGGACCGCTCC